>JBDTUO010000050.1:0-12049 GCA_040007675.1 Rubrivivax sp. | reverse complement strand
GTCGAGGTGGCGCTGCACGCCGCGGTGGCGACGCTCGCGGTGGTGCTGCTGGCCTACCTCTGGCTCGGCGCGCGCACGCGGCGCGAGCTGGCACCGCTGCAGCGGCTGTCGGAGCGGCTGGCGAGCCACGACCTGCTGGCGCCGCAGGCCACGCTCGGGCCGGCCGAGCGCGCCGAACTGCAGCCGGTGCACGCCGCGATCGACACGCTGGCCGCCCAGCTGTCGCGCCGCCTCGCCCAGGAGCGGCTGGTCGCCGCCCACGCCGCGCACGCGCTGCGCACGCCGCTGGCCGGCATCGACGCCCAGCTCGCGGTCGCGCTGCGCGAATGCCCGCCGGCGCTGCGGCCGCGCCTGCAGCGGGTGCGCGAGGCGTCGGCGCGGCTGCAGCGCGTGGTCGCCGCCCTGATCGCGATGTTTCGCAGCGGGGTCGAGCTGCAGCGGCGGCCGATCGACCTCGCGGCGCTGCTCGCGCGGCTGCCGGTCGAAGGCCTCGACGTCCAGGTGCCTGCCGGCGCCACCGTGACCGCCGACGCTGACCTGCTGACCGCCGCGCTCGTGAACCTGCTCGACAACGCCGTGCGCCATGGCGGGCACACCCTCGTCGTCACGGTGCCGGCACCGCAGCGCCTGCGCGTGGTCGACGATGGCCCGGGCGTGAGCCCGCTCCGGCGCGCCGCGCTGCAGCGCATGCTCGACGCCATCGACCCGAGCGACGACGCCGGCAGCGGTCTCGGACTGCGGCTCGTGGACCGCGTCGCGCGCGTGCACGGAGGGCGGCTCACCGTGCTCGACGACAGCGTCGGTTTCGGTGTCGAGCTGACACTGGACGACTCCGCGGACTATCGTCGGCTGCCGCCGCGCGCGGGTGGTCCGGCATGAACCCGCGCGACGAATCCGCAGCGGCCGGCACGCCCGACAACGGATTGGAGAGTCAATTCAAGAGTCGGGGCGGACTGCAGCGCATCGTGCGCGCCGCGAGTTATTCGCTCGCCGGCCTGCGTGCCGCATGGCGCCACGAGGCCGCATTCCGGCAGGAGCTGGTGCTGGGCCTGCCGCTGGTGCTGCTGGCGCCGTGGCTCGCGCCGACCCGCTGGGCGGCCCTCGCGATGGTCGCCAGCGTCGTGCTCGTGTGGGTGGTCGAACTGCTGAACTCGGCCGTCGAGGCGCTGGCCGACGCGGTCTCGGTGGCGCACCACCCGCTGCTCGGGCGCGCGAAAGACCTCGGCAGTGCGGCGGTGATGCTGTGCCTGCTGCTGGTGCCGCTCACGTGGGCGGTCGCGCTCTGGCCCTGACGCCCACCCGGCCGGGCGCGCCGGGCGCTGCGCTACAGTGCATCGCATGACGATCACCGATCGGCGCGGCGTCCCGTCCGGCAGTGGATCGGCAGCGGCGCGCGAGTCGGTCGAACGCGCCACGCGGCACATGATGTCGTTCGACGAACCGCCGCTCGACGATCTCGATCGCGCGATCGCGCACGACCCCGCCTGGGCCCTGCCGCACGCGATGAAGGCGGGTTTCCTGCTGAGCCTCACCGAGCCGTCGCTGCAGGCCGAGGCCGGGCTGCACCTCGCCTGCGCACATGCGCTCGCGACGGCGGCGACACCGACGCGCGAACGCCAGCACCTGGGGGCGCTCGACGCCATCGCGGAAGGCCGCTGGCTGCACGCCGGCAAGCTGTGGGACGCGCTGCTCGTCGAGCAGCCGCGCGACGCGCTGGCGCTGCAGTGGGCCCACCTGTGGGACTTCTACCGCGGTGACGCGGAGGCCTTGCGCGCGCGGCCCGCGCGTGCGCTGCCCGAATGGGACGCCGATGATCCACTGCAGCCCTGCGTGCTCGGGCTGTACGCGTTCGGGCTCGAGGAGAATCACGAGTACGCCGCCGCCGAGGACACCGGGCGCCAGGCGCTGCGGGCCGATGCCCGCGTGCCGTGGGCGGTGCACGCGGTGGCGCACGTGATGGAGATGCAGGGCCGCTTCGATGACGGTGCGACCTGGCTGCGCCAGCACCAGACGCACTGGACCGAGCGCAACGGCTTCGCGGTGCACCTGTGGTGGCATGCCGCGCTGTTCCGGCTGGAGGCGATGGACCTCGTCGGCGCGCTGCGGCTGGCCGACACCCACCTCGCGGGCGAGCCGATCGAGGTGACGCTGAACCGCGTCGACGCCGCCTCGTTGCTGTGGCGGCTGCGGCTGCTCGGCGTCGACGTCGGCGCCCGCTGCGCCGCCCTCGTCGCCGACTGGCCGCTCGGCGACGACGAGGCCGGCCAGTCGGCGTTCAACGACCTGCACCGCGTACTGGCGTGGCTCGGCGCCGACCAGGTCGGTGCCGCCGAGGCCTGGGTCGCGCGCTGCGCCGGCCGCGTGCTGGCGGCGGCGGACGCGGCGCGCGACAACCATGTGGTGGCGCGCGAGATCGGCCTGCCGCTGATGCGCGGGCTGTGCGCGTTCGCGCGCGGCGAGCCCGACACGGCGGCCGCACTGATGTACCCGGCGCGTGCGATGGCGGCGCGCATCGGCGGCAGCCACGCCCAGCGCGACCTGATCGACCAGACCCTGCTCGCGGCGGCGGCCGACGGCCGCCAGCACAAGGCGCTCGGGCGCGCGCTGCTGAACGAGCGCCTGATGGCCAAGCCGGCGACGCCGCTGACCCGCCACTGGCTCGGCCGCATCGGCGGGCGTGCGGACGCGCTGCCATGAGTGTGGGTAGTGACGCCGGCACGAACAACGGCATGGGCGCCGGCACGGGCGCGGACACGAGAACCGCCGAGCAGCGCCGCGCGCGCCTGCAACTGCTGGAGGACCACATCGGCCGCGCGCTGCGCGCGAGCGCCGAGAGTGGCGAGTTGCAGCGCGCGCCGAGCTGGGGGCGCCCACTCGCCGAGACCGCCGGCTGGGAGCAAACGCCGCCCGAGCTGCGCCTGCCGTTCAAGATCCTCGAGGACGCCGGTGTCGTGCCTGCGGAGGTGCAGTGGCTGCGCGAGATCGCGGTGCTCGAGCAGGAGCTGGCAAGCTCCCCTGAACCCATGGACCCGGCCGCGCGCAAGGCGCTTCAGCGGCGCATCGCCGACCGGCGGCAACGGCTCGCGCTGCGCCTCGAGAAGCTTCGGCTGACGGGTCAGCTCTAAGGCGCGTGGTCTACTCCGCTCGGGCTGCTGCGAATCAGGCGGCCTGCAACAGCGCGCCGAACAGCGGGTCCGTACGGCCCCGTGGCCGGTAGCCCGATACCCGTTGGGCGATCGCTGCGATGTGCTCGGGCGTCGTGCCGCAGCAGCCGCCGACGAGGTTGAGAAACCCGCTTTTCGCGAACTCCTCCATCAGGCCGGCGGTGACCGCCGGTGTCTCGTCGAAGCCGGTCTCGCTCATCGGGTTCGGCAGGCCGGCGTTCGGGTAGCAGCTGACGAAGGTGTCCGGCGCAATTTTCCCGAGCTCCTCGATGTACGGCCGCATCAGCGCCGCGCCGAGGGCACAGTTCAGGCCGATCGCGAGCGGTCGTGCATGCCGCACCGAGTGCCAGAAGGCCGGCACCGTCTGCCCGGACAGGATGCGGCCGGAGGCGTCGGTCACGGTGCCGGAGACGATCACCGGCAGCCGTTCACCGCGCGCCTCCATCAGTTCGTCGAGGGCGAAGATCGCGGCCTTCGCGTTCAGCGTGTCGAACACGGTCTCGACCAGGAACAGGTCACAGCCGCCGTCGAGCAGCCCTTCGGCCTGTTCACGGTAGGCGTCGCGCAGCTGGTCGAACGAGACGTTGCGCGCGCCCGGGTCGTTGACGTCCGGACTGATGCTGGCGGTGCGTGGCGTCGGCCCGATCGCGCCGGCGACGAAGCGCGGGCGCTCGGGTGTGCTCGCGGCGTCGGCCGCGGCACGCGCGATCTGCGCCGCGGCGACGTTCATCTCGCGCGCGATGCCCGCCAGCGCGTAGTCGTCCTGCGCGATCGAGGTGGCGCCGAAGGTGTTGGTCTCGATCAGGTCGGCGCCGGCGGCGAGGTAGGCGTCGTGGATCGCGCGCACCAGCTCGGGCCGCGTCAGCACCAGCAACTCGTTGTTGCCCTTCAGATCCTTCGGGTGCGCGCGCCAGCGCTCGCCGCGGAAGTCGGCCTCGGTCAGGCGCAGGCGCTGGATCTGGGTGCCCATGGCGCCGTCGAGCACCAGGATGCGCGCGGCGAGCAGCGCGGGCAGCGCGGCGCCGCGGGTGTAGGCGGGAGTGGAAACGGTGGCGGACGAGGCAGCGGCAGGCGTCATGCCGCGATTGTCCGCGACTACAGCGCCGCCTGCGTCTCCTGGAACAGCGAGGGCCGGAAGTCCGGGTGGTGGTCCGGACCTTCATCCATCGCCCACAGACCGATCGCGGTGGCCGACATCGGCTTGGCGAACAGGAAACCCTGGAGCTCGTCGCAGCCCATCTCGACCAGCAGGTCGCGCTGGTCGGGCGTCTCGACGCCTTCGGCGACGACGCGACGGTCCAGCGCGTGCGCGAGCTTGATCACCGCCTCGGCGATCGCGCGCGCGTCGGCGCTGTGCGCCAGGTCGCGCACCAGCGACATGTCCATTTTCAGCTCCGACGCCGGCAGCTGGCGCAGGTAGGCGATGCTGGTCTGGCCGGCGCCGAAGTCGTCGATCGCGACGTGCAGCCCGGCCCGGCGCAGCCCTTCGAAGGTGCGCTGCGTGGCCTGCGTGTTCTCGAGCGCGAGCGATTCGGTGATCTCGACCGTGAATCGCTCGGGCTGCAGCTTGTTCGTCCTCAGCGCCTTCTCCAGCCGCTGCACCAGGTCGTCCTGCCGCATCTGGAAGGCCGACAGGTTGATCGCCACGCGCATGCGCAGCCCGGCCTTGCGCCACACACCCGCCTGGCGGCACGCTTCGTCTATGACCCAGTTGCCGAGGTCGCCGATCAGGCCGTAGCGCTCGGCCAACGGGATGAAGACGGCCGGGCTCACGACGCCGTGCTGCGGCCGGTGCCAACGCAGCAGCGCCTCGGCGGCGGTGATCTGCAGCGTGCCGGCGTCGACCTTCGGCTGGTAGAACAACTCGAACTGCTTGCGCGCGATCGCGTGACGCAGGTCGGCCACGATCATCGCGTGTTCGCGCTGGTCGATCGCCATCTGCGGGTCGAACACCGACCACGCGTTGCCCCCGGCGTCCTTGACCGCGCGCATTGCCATCTTGGCGTACGACTCGATGCGCGCCCGCGCGCCGTGCTGTGGGTACACCGCGACGCCGATCGACACCGTGACGTGGACCCGCAAGCCCGCGCCCGCGTCGATCGGTTCGGCCAGCACCGCCTGCAGCGCGGCGGCCAGGAGCTTGGCGTCGTCGAGCCCGCACTCGACCAGCACGAGCACCTCGTCGCCACCCAGGCGGGCCGCGGAGGTCTTGGTCGGCGTCGTCGCGTGCACCCGCTCGACGATCTCGCGCAGCACGCGGTCGCCGATGCCGTGGCCGTGCGTGTCGTTGACGGCGCCGAAGCCGTCGATGTCGAGGAACAGCACGCTGGCAGTGTGGCGGCGCGCGTCGCACCGCAGCACCGCATCGTCGAGCGCGAGGTCGAACTCGGGGCGCGTGACGAGGCCAGAGCCGGACGCCTGGCGGGACGAGTCCAGCACCTGGGTCGCAGCATCGAGCGACCGGGTCAGGGCCTCGCTTCGGCGACGCTGGCGCCACCACAGCGCGCCGACGGTGGCCGCGGCGCCGCACGCGATCAGCAGCAGCGCCCCCAGCGCGAGGGGCAGCCACACCAGCAGCTGCGTGGCCTCGGAAACGGCGGCGGAAGCGTTCATCACCCACATATCGGAGCCACCGCGGGCGACTTGAGCCCGCGGCGCGGGTGGCCGCGACAGCAGGCACGGGGGCAGGCCGCCGAAGTCAGCCGACGCGCAGGAAACCGATGCCGCGCCGGCTGCGCACCTCGGGCTTGACGCGGTGTTCGCCCTCCAGCTGGCTCAGGAACCCGTCCGGCTCGAAACGATCGCCCAGGATCTCGATCTGCCGCCGCACAGCGGCGAAATCCCCCGGAACCAGCAGGTCCAGCGCCGCGAGCCGGCGCTGCTGCTCAGCGGTCAATGCCGTCGCGTCCCCGTCCAGCGCCTCGGCGACGAACATGCGCTCGCGCTGGGCCGGCAACAGTTCACGGAAACACAGTTTGAATGTGAAGCGCCGCAGCGCGGCCTCGTCGAGGTCGTCGAACAGGTTGGTGGTGCAGATGAACACGCCGCCGAAGCGTTCCATGCCCTGCAGCATCTCGTTGACCTCGCTGACCTCATGGTGACGCTCGGCCAGCCGCCGGCTGCGCAGGAAACTGTCGGCTTCGTCGAGCACCAGCACGGCGCCATCCGCCTGCGCCGCTTCGAACATGCGCGCCATGTTCTGCTCGGTCTCGCCGACGTACTTGCTGGCGATGTCGCTCGTCTGGCGCAGCATCAGCGGGCGCTTCAGGGCGCGCGCGACGTGCTCGGCGAGCGCCGTCTTGCCGCTGCCCGGCAGCCCGTGCAGGCACAGCGTGCCATGGCCGCGGCGCTGCAGTGCCTCGACGATGCGTGGCACCGGGAACCGGCTCTCCACGTTGAGCAGCGAGAGGTCGTACTGCGTCACGACCTCACGCGCGCCCCGCTCGGCCGCCCCCGTGCCGAGTGCGCGGTCGGCGTTGCCGAGCTGGCGCTCGACCAGCGCCTCGAAACTGGCGGCGGCCCCCGGCGCGGCGCCTTCGGCCTGCGCCAGACGTGCAAAGCGCACCGCGGTGCGGATCTGCGCCGGCGTCAGCGCCCGCCGCTCCGCCAGGCGAGCCGCGAAGCCGTCGCTGACCGCAGCGCCGGCCAGCGCGCGGGTGACGAGCGTCAGGCGCGCGCCCGGTGGCGGCGACAGCAGCTGCAGGTGGTACTGGAAGCGGCGCCGGAACGCCGGATCGATCTGCTCGATCCGGTTCGTGACCCAGATCACCGGCACCGGGTTGGTCTCCAGGATCTGGTTGACCCAGGCCTTGCCGCTGACGCTGCCGGAGGCACCGGCCTCGCCGCTGTCGAGCCGGGCGATCAGCTGCGCCGCTTCGGTCGAGATCGGCGGGAACACGTCTTCGACCTCGTCGAACAGCAGCGCCACACCGGGGCTGCCCTTGAGGAACACCTGGCTGATCTGCAGGCTGCGGTAGCGGTCGCGACCGGACAGGCTGTTGCCGTCGCGGTCGGCGTACTCCACCTCGTAGAGCTCGAGGCCGGCGGCGGCGGCGCAGACCTTCGCGAGCTCGGTCTTGCCGGTGCCCGGCGGGCCGTACAGAAGGATGTTGACGCCGGCCGCCTTGCGCCCGTCGGCGTTCTTCAGCAGCGCGACGAGCAGCGCAACGTCGTCGGCGACGAACGCGAAATCGGTCACCGTGAGCTCGCTCGGCGCGGCCGGTCGCGTGAACACCGCCATCAGGTCGCTCGGCCCGCGGTACTCGCGCATCAGCACCGGCGGCAGTTGCTCGCTGACCTTCATCAGGTCTGCCAGATCGGTGATGTTGTGCTCCGCGATCAGGTTCTCGATCATGCCGATGCGCTCGAGCCGCGAACCGGCGCGCATCGCCTCGGCGACGTCGTCGGCCTTGACGTCGGCGACCTCGGCGATCAGCGCGTAGGCCTCCAGCGCGTTGCTGACCTTGAACTCGACCAGCAGCCCGCGCAGCTCACGCTGGTAGCGCGCCAGCGTGCCGTACAGCAGCAGCGCGCGCTCGGCCGGGTTGAGCTGCAGCAAGCCAGCGAGCGCGTCGATGTTCTTCTGGACGAGGTTGGACTCCTTCTTCAGGCGCCGCGCCAGCACCTCGCAGGTGGCGCCGAGCACCGCCATCAGGTCTTTGGCCGACTCCTTGACGTACTCGTCGAGGTAGAAGAACAGCGTGCCTTCCTCGTAGGCGCCGGCCCAGACGCCGTGGCGCGCGATGAAGGCCTCGTCCGCCAGCGCCTCGTGGCCGCGCCAGGCCGGGTTGTGGCGGCAGCGGGTGCGCAGGTACTGCCGCAGGCGCGCCAGCACCGGCAGCGGCCACACCAGGTGGCGGCCGGTCAGCGCCAGCAGGCCGTTCCAGTCCCGCCGCGGGTTCAGGCGTCCGCCCTGACGCAGCGTCAACGTCAGCACGAAATGCGAGCACAGCCGATCGAGCACCGGCGCGTCGGCCAAACCCGGTGACTGCACCGCCCCGCCGCGCGAATCGACAAGTCCCCTGGCCACGACGCTGCGCCTCCCCGAGCAGGCTCCCTGGAGCGGACCATCTTGGCGCAGCACTGCGGTGGGGGCAAGCCCCCACGGCCCGGCAGAGGTCGCGCAGCGGCTAGTGCAGTGTGACCGGTTGTTGCGCCAGCACGCAGTAGCGGCCGATGAACTCGTCGAGCGCTTCTTCGCTCGCCTCGGCACTGTCGGCCAGCGCCTGCACGCCCTGGCGGAAGCTCTCGGCCAGCGCGCCGTCGATGTAGATCTCGCGCCGCGCGTGTTTGTCGACGATCTCGTAGCCACCCCGGCGCGGGCCGTCTGCGGAGGCCGCATCGAGCGGCATGTCGAAACGCACGACCACGAAGCTGTCGGAGTTGTAGAGCATCTGCATGGAGGGCAGATGGGGTGGCCGGACCCGGTTTCAAGGTGCGGAAGGCGCGCTGGCTGCGGGCGCGACGATCCTCCGCTCAGGGCCGCAGCAGCAGCTCCAGCGGCTCGCCGTCGCTGCCCAGGCGCGCGCGCAGCGGCAGGTAGCCGCGTGCGGGGTCGAGCCAGGCGTCACCCGTGCCGTCGTGGGCGTCGCGCGGGTCGCGCACGCCAGGGGGTGCACGCTCGAGGTGCAGGGCCGTACGCACCACCCCGTCGCCGAGCCGCACCGGTTCCAGGCCGCGCACGACGAAGGACCAGACCGCGGCGTTCGCGCGCGCGCCGGTGATGTACAGGTCGATGCGCTGCCCGGGCTGGCGCAGCGCCGGCTGCGCCTCGAGGATCGCCGGGATCTGCAGCAGCCAGCTCAGGCGATCCTGCGTGCCGGGCACGAGCGGCCGCTCGGCGCCGTCGCGCAGCTTCGGCCCGACGTAGCGGATGCGCCCGGCCTCGCGCTCGAAGGTCGCCAGCTGCTCGTCGCGGCCGATGCGCTTGTCGCTGAACGTGGCCGGCACCAGCCCGTGGGCATCGATCGTGCCGCGGCTGGTCCAGGTGATCAGCTGCACGCCGAGCGCCCGCCCTTCCATGGTCAGCGTGTAGTGGCCGCCGGCGAGCCGCCAGTCGATCCGGCCGCTGCCGCTGACGAGCCCGCGGCGCAACTCGTATTCGAGCGTCACGGGCGCCGGTGGGCGCGCCACGTAGCGCGGCAGGTCCGTGGGTGGCGGTGGGCGTGCGGAGGGCGCCGCAAGCACGCCCGCCGTCAGCGCGCCCGCCAGCAGCACCGTCAGCGCGCCGACCTGACCCAGACGCGTAGGCATGCGGCGGCGGAGGGGCAAGGCGGGCGGCATGGCGCAGATGGTGCCATCAAGCGCCGACCTGATCAGCAAGATGGTTCATGAGGTTCCTCGCTGATCAGGAGGCGGCATGCCTGTTGGAACAAGAAATCGACGGTCACCTCAGGGGCATGTCGGCGCCAACGTTCCGCCTCCACGCGGTAAGGACGCCCGCGGGTCCTGCTGGCGGATCCTCTGCCAGGCTTAGGCGGTCCAGGCGGTCCAGGCGCTGCCGGCCAACGCCCGCTGCTGGCGTCAGTCGCGCAACCCCAGCTCGCGCAGGCTCGCAGCCAGGCTGGTGCGCATCTGCACGCACCCGGGCGCGTCGCCGGACATTTTGGAGAGGGCCTGCGCCATCTTGAACTTGGGGTGGCGCCTCATGTGCTCGTCGAAGGCCCGCTGCGCCGCCTCGCGTTGACCGAGCTGCAGCAGCGCCGCCGCGTGGATCGGCGGCCACTCGAGCCGGGCGTTGGTGTTGGCCGCACTCTGGCTCCAGTCGCGCGCCAGCTCGTAGCGGCCTGCACCGTAGTGGGCCCGCGCCAGCCGGTACTGCCACTCGGCGCGGAACGGGTCGCGCGGGCCCAGGCGCAGGGCCCGCTCGAGGGCGGGCACGGCCTCGTCGAATCGGCCGTTTTCCGTGAGCGCGGCGCCGTGCGCGCCGAAGGCCAGCGGCAGCCGGTAGCGCTCCACCCACTCGGTCGTCACCTGCAGCATTGCCCGGTAGTCGCGCCGATGAGACAGCATGAACGCCTTGGAGCTGTAGGCGTAGCTGCCGTCGCGGTCCACACGCTCCAGGTTCGCCACGGCCTCCTCGGCGCGGCGAAAGGTCGCCGCGCGGTCGTCGGTCCAGCCGTTGAACAGCTGGTTGGCGGTGGTGAAATGGATGCCCGCCCAGGCGCGCGGCGAGTCCGGATCCAGCACCAGTGCGCGCTCGAAGAGCCCGCGCGCCGCCAGCACGTTCTCACGCGAGACCCCGCGGTACCACTGCGCGTAGCCCTGCATGGCCAGGTCGTCGGCGGTCACTTCAGCCGGCGACAGCGCTGCCCGGCGCTCGACGGTGGTGCGGTACAGCTCGCTCACCAGCGTGCGCTCGATCGCCACCGCGAAATCACCCACCGTCTGCGGCAGCTGGGCCCGATCGGTCTCGAAGGCATCGGCCCAACGCTGCGCGCCGCTCTCGCCGTCGATCAGCTCCACGTTCAGGTGCAACTTCGTTCCCTCCTGCCGCAGGGTGCCGCGCACGACATGGCGCACGCCCATCTCGCGCGCCACCTGGCGAGGATCGACGTCCCGACCCTTGTAGGTGGCGGCGGTGTCGCGCGCGATCACCTGGCTGCCTCTCAGCTTGGCGATGGCGACGACGAGATCGCCGTGCAGCGCATCGGCCAGCCACTCGGCCTCCTTCGCCTCGCCCTCCTGCGTCAGCGGCAGCACGATGATCGACAGCGGCGGTATCTCGCTCGGCAGCGGCGCACGCGCCAGGTCGGCGGGCGAGAGCCACGACGCCTCGCCGCCACGAAGCGCCAGCCAGGCGGCGCTGGCCAGCAGTACCAGCAACACCAACGCCAACGCACCCAGCAGCGCAGCCCGCCGGGGCGGCGAGCGCGGCCGCTGCGACAAGACCTCGGCGGCCGCACTGCCGCCGGACGAACTCTCGAGAAGTTCGGATGTCTGTACGTTGCGCAGCAGTTCGGCCGAGTGCAGCGTCGCGACGTCAACGATCCCGACCGGCGCCTTGAACCGATAGCCCTGACGTGGCACGGTCTCGATCCAATCGGGAGCGTCCGGCAAGCGGGCCAGCGTCTTGCGGATCGCGGAGATGTTGACGCTGAGGTTGACCTCTTCGACGACGAGCCCGGGCCAGACGCGCCGGAGCAACTCGTCCTTCGTCACCAGATGGCCGGCCTGGCTGACCAAGGCGACGAGCAGGTCGAACGCCTTGCCGGCGAGCGCGACCGGCTCGCCGTCCAGCAGCAGCAGGCGCTCGCTCGGTATCAGAAGGAACGCGCCAAAGCGGTACGCCGAGCCCTCGTGACCTTTCATGCGCCTCCGTTCAGGCGATTCCCAGGCGAAGCGCAGCCAATTCCCAGGGACTTTCGCCCGTCACGAGCCGAATCTACCGCAGTCGGCCAACCGCCGACGCCCTTCCATTCGCAGGAGTTCGCCATGTTAGCCAAGGATGTGATGAGGTTGATAGCCTTGGTCTTCATGGCAATCGCATGGCTCGTTGGCTGTGGGAAGACCCCGCCGGGAGAGCCCCCCGTGTCGTCAGGCAACGACGCCGGCACTTGTTATCACCCTTCTGACGGTCGCATCTACGACACCGAAGCCGAGTGCGCGAAGCACAACGGGACTTGGGGTAGCGAGTCGGGATGAGCATGGTCCCCGGCCCCGGCGGCTTGCATGAAGCACAACGAGGCTCCTGATCAGCAAGATTGTTCAAGAGGTTGCTTGCTGATCAGGAGCGCCGATCCCTGTGGGTCCCGGCGGCCGCGGGCCCTGTGGGCCGCGGGGTGGGCGCCGCACGACGCACAATGGGCCCCATCCCCGCACGGAGATGCGCCCCATGGCCGACCCCGCCTCGTTCGCCCGCCTCGTTCCCGGCTTCGACTTTCTGC
>JBDTUO010000049.1:0-12089 GCA_040007675.1 Rubrivivax sp. | reverse complement strand
GATCTCGGTGACCGGCATGCCGATGACGTTGACGTCCTCGCGCATGCCCGACGCCGGCAGCGGCCGCGAGCTGTCGTGGAACAGGTAGCCCCCGGGCTCGATTTCTGCGAGGTCCTGGGCCCAGGTCTGCGGATTCATCGCCACCATCATGTCGATGCCGCCGCGCCGGCCGCGCCAGCCGCGCTCGCAGACCCGCACCTCGTACCAGGTGGGCAAGCCCTGGATGTTGCTGGGGAAGATGTTGCGCGGCGCGACTGGAACGCCCATGCGCAGGATCGCCTTCGCGAACAGCTCGTTCGCCGACGCCGAGCCCGAGCCGTTGACGTTGGCGAACTTGACGACGAAGTCGTTGACCGCGTGCAGCTGGTTCATCGCAGCGCCTCGCGCGTGGGCGCCGCCGGGCGGCAGGCAGGCCCCGCCTGGGTCGGCGAGAACAGGAACTTCTGCATGTCCCAGGCCCCGGTCGGGCAGCGTTCGGCGCACAGCCCGCAGTGCAGGCAGACGTCTTCGTCCTTGATCATCACACGGCCGGTCCCCAGCGCGCCGCTGGTGTAGAGATCCTGCGTCAGGTTGAGCGCCGGTGCGCGCAGGCGGCCGCGCAGATCGGCCTCGTCGCCGTTGTAGGTGAACGTGATGCTGTCCATCGGGCAGATGTCGGCGCAGGCGTCGCACTCGATGCAGGTCTTCTCGTTGAAGACCGTCTGCACGTCGCAGTTCAGGCAGCGTTCGGCTTCGCGGATCGCGGTCGCGACGTCGAAGCCGAGCTCGACCTCGACCGCGATGTTCGCCAGCGCCTGTTCGGCGCGCGCCCACGGCACCTTGAAGCGCGCCTCGTCGGACGGCGCATTCGCGTAGCTCCACTCGTGGATGCCCATCTTCTGCGACACCAGGTTGAACTGCGGCGGCGGCCGTCGCCGCGTGTCTTCGCCGTGCAGCCGGCGCTCGATCGTGATCGCCGCCTCATGGCCATGCGCGACCGCGGTGATGATGTTCTTCGGCCCGAACGCCGCGTCGCCGCCGAAGAACACCGTCGGCAGCGACGAGCCCATCGTCACCGGGTCGACCCGCGGCATGCCGTGCTCGTCGAAATCGATGCCGCAGTCGGCCTCGATCCACGGGAAGGCGTTCTCCTGGCCGACGGCGATCAGCACTTCGTCGCACGGGATCAGCAGCTCGGGTTCGCCGGTCGGCACCAGGCGCCGGCGGCCGGTTTCATCGCGCTCGACCCGCACGCGTTCGAAGCGCATCCCGGTCAGGCGCCCACCGTCGTGCACGAAGGCTTTCGGCACATGGCAGTCGAGGATCGGGATGCCCTCGTGCATCGCGTCCTCCTTCTCCCACGGCGAGGCCTTCATCTCGTCGAAGCCGGAGCGCACGATCACCTTGACGTCGGTCGCGCCGAGCCGGCGCGCCGAGCGGCAGCAGTCCATCGCGGTGTTGCCGCCGCCGAGCACGATCACGCGCGGCCGAACCGCCGTCACGTGGCCGAACGAGACCGACGCCAGCCAGTCGATGCCGATGTGGATCGTCGACGCGGCGTCCTGCCGGCCCGGCAGGTCGAGGTCGCGCCCGCGCGGCGCGCCGCAGCCGACGAAGACCGCGTCCCAGTCTTCGGACAGCAGCGCGCGCATCGAATCGATGCGCTGGCCGGCGCGGAAGTCCACCCCGAGATCGAGGATCGCGCCGACCTCTTCGTCGATCACGCGTTCGGGCAACCGGAAACGCGGGATCTGGGTGCGGATGAAGCCGCCGGCGCGGGGTTCAGCGTCGAACACCGTCACCGCATGCCCCTGCACGGCGAGGTCGCGCGCCACCGTCAGCGACGCCGGCCCGGCGCCGACACAGGCGACCCGCTTGCCGGTCGCCGAAGTCGGCCGCGGCAGGCGGGCGCGGATCGCGTCGTCGTCCTTGAAGTCGGCCGCGACCCGCTTCAGCCGGCAGATGGCGACCGGCTCGGCCTTCGGCAGGTTGGCCTCCTCGACCCGGCCGCGCCGGCATGCCGGCTCGCAGGGGCGGTCGCAGGTCCGGCCCAGCACGCCGGGGAAGACGTTGCTGGCCCAGTTGATCATGTAGGCGTCGTCGTAACGACCCTGCGCGATCAGCCGGATGTACTCCGGCACCGGGGTGTGGGCCGGGCAGGCCCACTGGCAGTCGACGACCTTGTGGAAATAGGCCGGATCGGCGATGTCGGTCCGCTGAGCCAGGGCTTGTCTCCTCGCGCGCCTGACCGTGGCCGGCACGCTGATGGTGCGGCAGTCTATTCGCATGTCCGCCTGCCGCGGACGCCGGGTCGCGGGGGCGCAACAGCGGCGAAGGCAGCCAGGCGCGCTACCGGACGGCCAACCCGCCTACTCCGAAGCCTCGATCCGCTGCGGTTTCCAGCCCGTCAGCGCCTTGCCCTTGCGCGCGCGCCGGCCGACGTGCGCCACCAGGCCCACACCCTTCAGCCGCTCGTCCTTCGCGCGGCCGCCGCGCCCGGTGCCGGTGACGCGCAGCGCCTGCGTGAACACGGCGACGTCGAGCAACCGGTCCTTGGCCTCCAGGTCCATCAGCGTCAGGCCGCGCCCGCCCTTGGGCTGGTGCTTCAGTTCGTCGACACCGAACACCAGCAGCCGCCCCTGCGTCGACAGGCAGCCGATCTGCGCGCCGGCGATGTCATCGGCCGGCCACAGCGCCGGCGCCAGTGGTCGCTCGTCGGCCTCGAGCGCGAGGAAGGTCTTGCCGCCGCGTTGGCGCGCCACGAGGTCGCCCACCTGCGCGACGAGGCCGAAGCCGCCGCTGCCGGCCAGAACCAAGCGGCGCGTCGGCGCGGCCGCGACGTAGTGCGCCGGCTGCGTGCCGGATTCGAGCTCGACCAGCGTCGTGATCGGCTGCCCGTCGCCCCGGCCGCCGGGCAGCACCGACACCGGCACGCTGTAGACGCGGCCGTTGCTGCCGAAGACGAGCAGCGTGTCGACGCTGCGGCAGGCGAAGCTGCCGTACAGCGCATCGCCGGGCTTGAACGGCAGCGTCGCGGCGTCCACCTCGTGGCCCTTGAGCGCACGCACCCAGCCCTTCGCGCTGACGACCACCGTGACCGGCTCGTCGACGACACGAATCTCCACCACCGCCCGTTTGTCGGCCTGGATCAGCGTGCGGCGATCGTCGCCGTGCAGCTTCGCGTCGGCCTCGATCTCGCGGATCAGCGTGCGCTTGAGCGCGGTCGGGCTGCCGAGGATGTCCTGCAGCTTCGCCTGTTCGGCCCGCAGCTCCTCGAGCTCCTGCCCGATCCGGATCGCCTCCAGCCGCGCCAGCTGGCGCAGCCGGATCTCGAGGATGTCGTCCGCCTGCCGCTCGCTGAGCGCGAAGCGCGCCATCAGCGCCGGCTTCGGCTCGTCGGCCTGGCGGATGATGCGAATCACCTCGTCGATGTTCAGCAGCACCAGCTGACGGCCCTCGAGCACGTGCATGCGGTCGACGACCTTGCCGAGCCGGTGGCGCGTGCGGCGCTCGACCGTGGCGGCGCGGAACTCGACCCACTCGACGAGCATCTGCCGCATCGACTTCTGCACCGGGCGGCCGTCCAGGCCGACCATCGTCAGGTTCAGCGGCGCGCTGGTCTCGAGGCCGGTGTGTGCCAGCAGCATCGCGATCAACTCGTCCTGCGGCACGCTGCGGCTCTTCGGCTCGAACACGAGCCGCACCGCCGCTTCCTTGCCGGACTCGTCGCGCACCGCGTCGAGCACCGACAGCACCGTCTGCTTGAGCTGCAGCTGCTCGGCCGACAGCGACTTCTTGCCCGGTCGCAGCTTGGGGTTGGTGAGTTCCTCGATCTCCTCGAGCACCTTCTGCGAACTGGTGCCCGGCGGCAACTCGTGCACGACGAGCTGCCACTGCCCGCGCGCGAGGTCCTCGATGGCCCAGCGCGCGCGCACCTTCAGGCTGCCGCGGCCGCTCGCGTAGGCGGCGCGCAGATCGGCCGGCGCGCTGATGATCTGCCCGCCACCGGGGTAGTCGGGCCCCGGCAGCAGCGCGAGCAGCGCGTCGTCGTCCAGCGCCGGCGTGCGGATCAGCGCCACCGCCGCGGTGGCGACCTCGCGCAGGTTGTGGCTCGGAATCTCGGTCGCCAGGCCGACCGCGATGCCGGAGGCGCCGTTCAGCAGCACGAACGGCAGGCGCGCCGGCAGGCGCCGCGGCTCCGTGGTGCTGCCGTCGTAGTTGGGCTGGAACTCGACCGTGCCCTCGTCGATCTCGTCGAGCAGCAGGCGCGCGATCGGCGTCAGCCGGGCCTCGGTGTAGCGCATCGCCGCCGCACCGTCGCCGTCGCGGCTGCCGAAGTTGCCCTGGCCGTCGATCAGCGGGTAGCGCTGGCTGAAGTCCTGCGCCATGCGCACCAGCGCGTCGTAGGCCGCCTGGTCGCTGTGCGGGTGGAAGCGGCCGAGCACGTCGCCGACGACGCGCGCGCTCTTGACCGGCTTGGGCGCGCCGCCGGCACCGAATCCCAGGCCCATGCGCTGCATCGCGTACAGGATGCGGCGCTGCACCGGCTTGAGGCCGTCGCACACATCGGGCAGCGCACGGCCCTTGACCACCGACAGCGCGTACTCGAGGTACGCCCGTTCGGCATAGTGCGCCAGCGTCAGCGCGTCGTCGTCGGGCGCGGCGGGCGGGTCAGCGGCAGCAGCGTCGGTCGGGGGCGGTGGATCGAACAGATCGGGCATCGTGGGCGGGTGCAGGCGCCGGCGGCGACTGCCGCGCGGTCGTGGCGGCACCGCGCCGGCGTCATCGCAACGGCCCGCGATTCTCCCCCACCCATCGGCCGCGACGCCGCCGCGCATGGAGCGCGCGGGCCGGCCCGGCACACACGATGTTTCCGGAGGTTTCGCAGTCCGTCGTAACCTCCAGGGTTTTCTGACGCTTCGAGGCGGACACGACGGCATGTTCGGGCGCAACCGACCCATCACCTTCGACCCTTATGCGCGCCAACGGGGCCGGCGCGGACTGCCACGCTGGCTCTGGCTGCTGCTGCTGGGCCTGGCCGTCGGCGCCGGCGGCGTGATCCTGGTGCAGCAGCGCTACCTGCCACCGCGCCTGTCGGCGGCCGAGTCGGAGCGCCTGCAGCAGGCCTTCGACCAGGCGGATGCCGAGCGGCAGCGGCTGACGCGCGAGCTCGCGGCTTCCCAGCAGGCCTTGCAGCGCGCCGAGGCCGCACGCCAGACTGCCCAGCAGACGCTGGAAGCGGGACGTGAGCAGGCCGACCGCTGGGATGCCGACCTCGCGTTCGCGGTCGACGCGCTGCCAGCGGACCCGCGGCCCGGGCAGGTGGCCGTGCGCGCGGCGCAATTCGACGCCGAAAAGGGGCTGCTGCGCTACAGCCTGGCGCTTTCGCGCAGCGGCCGTGAGGCGCCGCTGCCCGTCGTGCTGCAGATCGTCGCCTCCGGCCAGACCGCGAGCGGCGAGGAGCGCAGCGTGGCGCTGCAGCCGGTGAACGTGAACCTGGGCCGGCAGGCGGTCGTGCGGGGCCAGTTGCCGCTGCCGGCCGGCTTCCGCACGCGCCAGGCCACGCTCAAGGTCCAGGGCGCCGGTGGTGGCCCGCAACTCGGCATGCGCGTGCTGCGGGTCGATTAGGTTTCCCGCGCCACCGGCGAGCGCGGCGGCCCGCCGTTATGCCTGTTCACGCTAGGGAAACGGTCTCGAGGGGCGCCTGCGAGTCCACTGAACTCGATGAATTGCACCGGATACGCCGACGCGGTTCGTTGTACTTCCACTTCCGTGGTGCGGCGGATTGGTTGTATTGACGGATGTAGCGGGCTCGCTGGGCGCCTCCTCGAACATCAGACCGCACCGGCCTCATCGGCGTTCTCGGCCCGCAGCCACTTCTCGAGCCGGATGCCGTCGGCCGCACCGCTGTACATGCGCCGCTGCAGCAGCCGCTCGTGGTAACCATGCTCGTTGTAGAAACAACGCGCGGCGTCGTTGTCGCGCCGCGCCTCGACGCGAATGCGGCGCGAGCCCGCCACCTGGGCCGACGCCTCCAGCCAGCGCAGCAGCGCGCTGCCGATGCCGCGCCGCTGCAGTGCGGGCCGGACCGCGAACAGTACCAGGTGCGCGTCGTCGTCCCAGATCTCCATGATGCCGAAGGCAGCCGGCGCGCCGGGTCGGCCGACGACCGCGACGTTGGTGTGCGCGACCGCGATGGCCAGCGCCACGCGTTCGCGGCGCCAGGTCCACGGCAGCCCATGTTCGATCAACTCGTGCGACATCAGCGCGATCGCGCGCGCATCGGCCGGCGATGCCAGGCGGACCTCCAGCGCGGGCGTCACGCGACACCGATCCGGTCGACGCCCCGGCGCCCGGCGCTAGCGCACGAGGATCTGCCAGGCGATGACGGCCTGGGCCAGGGACCCGGTCGTGAACGCCAGCGTGCGGACCCAGGGGAGTGCGAAGGGACGGCGTACACGGTCACCTTGACGACGTCCGCGAACCTCGCCCCGGCGCCCGCGAGCGCTGCCGCAACGTTGCGGCAGGCCTGCTGCGCCTGGGCCACCAGGTCACCGGCGCCGACACTCCCGCCGTTCGTCGCCTGGGATACCTGGCCCCACATGAAGATCATCCGCCGCCCGGTCGCCACCGCCCCCTGATGGTACGAATCAGGCTTGAACAGCTTGTCCGGGTTCAGCAGTTCGATACCCATCACCCGCTCCTTGGTCAGTCTGATGCGATAGAGCGGGAACGACCGCCGGCCACCCGACCAGGACGATCATGCCGATTCAGTCGGTGGGTGTCGATCTCGCCCAGCGCGGCGGCCCGCGGTGCCCCGCTGCAGTGGCCTGCGGCGGCCTCTTCAGCGGGCGCAGCGATCCGGCGCCATCACCCGGCGCCCCGCGCGCAGGCCGAGCGAGACCTCGGTGGCCGAGACGACGCGGATCGCGCCGGTGACCGGCGAATCGAGCGCGCAGCGCCCGACCTCGACGAGGCGACCGTTCTCCAGCCCGACGATCCGAAGCTGCAGCCGCGTAGTGTCCGGCACCAGCAGCCGCGTGCTGCCGCCGACGGGGAAGGGCCCCGACAGCGCCAGCTCGGGAGTGCCGTACTGATGATTCGAGAACCCGCCGAGCGCGGCGACCTCGAGCAGTTGCGCGCCCTGCCGTCGATAGACCTTCAGCGTGCCGCCGAGGTGCGGCGTGATGACGGCCGCGACCTCGGCACGACCGTCGCCGTCGAGGTCGGCGACGGCGACCGGGTTGAGCCAGCGCATCGGCGTCCCGATCGGTTCGGACTGCGCGCTGATCTCGAGCCGGGCGCCGTTCGATCGAAGCAGCACCATCCGGGCCCCTCCGGCGCGGCTGCTGACGATGGCGAGAATCTCGGCCGGCTCGCCGGCCACGAGCGTGACGACTCGCGGCGTCAGGTCCTCGAACACTTCGTGGTCCGCCAACTCGAACACCAGCCGATGGCCGGTGTCGGTCAGCGCCATCACGCGGGCGTACTCGTGCGGCCGGCCGAGCGCGAAATGCCCGTATCGATCAACGGGTGTTTCGAAAGCCGCGCTTGCGATGCCTTGCGCATCGGCCCGCAGCGCCACCAGCGCCAAGGCGGCGGCGAAGAGCAGCCGCGTGCAATGTGTCATGGGGTTCCCGTCGAACGGCAAATGGCAAGCCGGCACGTCACGCGAGCGCGGCGCAACGCGCATCGGTCAGGTCGCAGACACATAAAATCCGAACCACAGCGCGGCAATGCAATGGCAAAAGATGCGGCAATCGATCGATCGAAGCCATGCTCCGACGACTGATGCAGTGGGCCCGGGGCGTGAAGCGCGACGTCGTGGCGCCACCTATGCCCTGAGCCCGATCGACCTGATCCCGGCCCTTTAGTGCAGGTTGCGCAGCCACTCCAGCTTGGCGGCATAGCGGGCGCGATCGGCCGGCGTGGCGCCGCCCTGCACCGCCTGCTCGAGCTGCCGGCGCGCTTCGCCGGCGTGGCCGAGCCGATATTCCGCCACGCCGAGCCAGTGGTTGACCTCCGGGTCGTAGTTGGGCCGCGCCGCCTCGCGCGCGAACATTTGCTGCGCGAGCGCCCAGTCGCCATCGCGCGCGGCCGCCAGGCCACGGTCGAAGAACTCGTAGGCCGGGTTGGGCTCCAGCGCGGCCAGTTGCTGCCGCACGAGACTCGCGTCGTCGCGGCGGCCGCGGCGCTCGAGGGTCTGCGCCAGGTTAGCCAGCACGAGCGTGTTGCGGCCGTCCTGCGCGAGCGCCTGACGCAACGCGCGCTCGGCCTGCATCGGCGCCTCGCGCCGCAGGTACACGACGCCCAGCGTGTTCAGCGCGCCACTGAAGCCGGCGTCCTGCAGCACGGCCTCGCGCGCCCACCAGTAGGCATCGTCCAGCCGATCACTGGTCAGCGCTTCGACCGCGCGGTTGTTCATGTACATCGCCACCAGCGTCGCCTCGGTGACGGGCCGCATGTGCAGCCCGCGCAGTTGTTCGGACGGCACGAAGTCGATCATCAGTTCCGAGGTCGGCGTGCGCTGCGGAAACACGATGCGGCGCGGACCGAGCGTGACGTTGACGTGCCCGTTGCGAATCGTGAAGCCGCTGCGCCGGCTCCAGACCTCCTCCGCCACCGGGCTCTGGTAGCTCACCGTCATGCCCAGCGCTTTTGCGAACGCGGCCGTCATCACGACCAGCGACAGGCAGTTGCCCGATCGGGCCGCAAACGTTTCGGCGGCGGTGCGGGTCGCCGACGCATCGAAATCGACCCGCAGCTCGGTGCCGCCGGCGTACAGCGCGTCGAAAAGCGCCCGCTGCGCGCCGACCTGGTTCGCCTTGCGCGCGATCGGGCCTTCGAGGTAGCGCTGCATCGCGGCGTCGAGCGCGAACATCGCTGCCGCGTCCGGGCGCACCGCGGGAGCCCGGAACAGGCCGTCGTCGAACAAGGTGCGCGGATCGGTCGGCGGTGGCGCCGACGCACAGCCGCCGAGCAGGGCCGCCGCGGTTGCGGCGACCGCCGCGACTGCCGCAGCGAGCCTGAACCCAGGCCGCCTGGGTGGCGGCGCCGACGAGGTCAGCGCCCGGAGCGTCAGCGTGTCGAACAACAACATGACAGCACCTCCCCGCGCCGGCGACACCCGTGGCGGGCATCGCCCGGGTCACCGCCGGCCGTGCTGCAGTCTAGGCACAGCGTGCACGGGTGACAAGGCGGGATTGGCCCCAGCGTCCGATCGCCTGGAGCTCGTGGGCTAGAAGGGCTGCCGCTCAGTCGGCGGCCGGCCGCGCAAAGCGTTCACGCAGCCTGAGCTTCCAGAACTTGCCGGTCGAGGTGCGCGGGATCGCGTCGAGCACCTCGTAGCGGTCCGGCAGCTGCCACTTGGCGAAGCCGCTGGCGCGCAGGTGCTCGTTGAGGCCAGGCGCGGGGGCGTCGGCGCCCGGCCGGAGCACGATGCAGGCGAGCGGTCGCTCGCCCCATTTTTCGTCGGGCACCGCGATCACCGCCGCCTCGGCAATCGCCGGGTGGCCCATCAGCGCGTTCTCGAGATCGACCGAGCTGATCCACTCGCCACCCGACTTGATCAGGTCCTTCGTGCGATCGGTGATGCGCACGAAGCCGAGCGCATCCATCGTCGCCACGTCGCCGGTACGCAGCCAGCCGTCGGCGGTGAACCTGTCCGGGGGCGCGCCGACGTGCAGGTAGGCGCCGGTGATGAACGGGCCGCGCACCTGGATCTCACCCATCGTGCTGCCGTCGTGCGGCGCGTCGTCACCCTCGTCGGTGCGCAGGCGCACGTCGACCAGCGGCACCGGCACGCCCGCCATCGCGGCGCGCCGGAAACGTTCGTCCTCGTCTGCGTCGCGCAGCGCCGCGACCGGGTAGCTGATCGTGCAGACCGGCGAGGTCTCGGTCATGCCCCAGCCCTGGAGGATGGCCACCCCCTGGCGCGCGAAGGCGCGGATCAGCGACTCGGGCACCGCGGCGCCGCCGACCAGCGAGCGCATGCCGCGCGGCAGCGTCCAGCGCCCGGGCTGCTCGGTCAGCGCGCGCTCGTAGGCCTGGATCAGCGACAGCCAGATCGTCGGCACCCCGAGCGCAAGCGTCGGCGGCTCGAGCTGGATCAGGTCGAGCAGGTCGTCGGGGTGCAGGTGCGGCCCCGGGAAGACCAGCGTGCTGCCCATCATCACCGCGCCGTACGGGATGCCCCAGCTGTTGGCGTGGAACATCGGCGTCACCGGCAGCACGACGTCGCTGCCCTTGAGGCCCCAGAAGTCGGCGAGGCTGGCGACCAGCGTGTGCAGCACCGTCGAACGGTGCGAGTACACGACGCCCTTGCTGCGGCCGGTCGTGCCCGACGTGTAGCAGATCGCCACCGGGTCGGATTCGGCGTGCGGCGCGTAGACCAGACCGTCGGGGTCGGCGCCGGCGAGCAGTGCCTCGTAGTCGTCGAAACCGTCGGGCACCGGGGCGCCAGAGAACGGGAACACGATCACGCGCTCGAAGCGGTGCGCGCCGAGGAACTGGCGCGCCAGCGGCAGCAGCACGTCGTCGACGATCAGGAAGCGGTCGTCCGCATCGTGCGCGATGTAGCCGATCTCGTCCGGCGACAGCCGCAGGTTCAGCGTGTGCAGCACGCCGCCGGCCGCCGGGATCCCGAAGTAGGCCTCCAGGTGAGCGTGGTGGTTCCAGCACAGCGTGGCGACGCGGTCGCCCTTGTGCAGCCCGAGCCGCTGCAGCGCGCTGGCCAGCGCGCGCGTGCGCCGGCGCCACTGGCCGAAACTGTGGCGCCGCAGGCTCTTGTCGGGCAGCCGCGAGACGATCTCGCTGGCCGGAAACAGCGCGCCCGCGCGGTCCAGCAGGTGGTTCAGCGACAGCGGGATGTCCATCATCGTCGTCTGCATGGGGTCTCCAGGCCAGGGCGCGTGACCCGCGCAGCGTAGCCGAACTGATGCGTCGCATCGAGCGGTCGATCGCAGCCTGACGAACCAGCCGTCCGCTAGCCACAGATGTTGAGCATGCGCTCCGGCGGGCCCTTCGAGCCACGACTGGCCGTCGGCATCGCGCTGTCATGTCGCCACGCAGCGGTGCTGGCACTCGAACGGAAGCGAACTCCCGGGACAGAGCGCGGCGAGGGGACTGACACCTGCCTCAAGCTGTCCGCTGTGGTGCTCGGCGTCACGCGGGGGCGCAGCCCCTGCGGCGGTTCGGCGGCTGTCTCCGGCCGAACGATCAGCGCTGCGCCTTCCCCTGGCCCGAAGCCTGCTCCCAGCGGCCTTTGCAGGTCACGCAGTGCTCGGTCTGCGGCTCGATCTTCAGGCGCTCGAAGGGGATCGCGCAGCCGCACTCTCCGCACGCACCATAACTGCCGTCGGCCATGTCCCTGAGCGCACGATCGACGCGCGCAAGATCGGCCGCGTCCATGTCGGTGAGCGATTGCTGCACTTCGCGCGCGACGTTGCGCTGGACCATGCCGCCTTCGTCGGTGGTGGGCGGCGCGAGGTTTTCCCGGTTCTGCTGCATCTCCAACTGAAGTTCGTCGCTGCGCTTCAACAACAACGCCTTGAGCTCGTCGAGTTGCGCGCGGGTCAGGCCCTGGCTCATGTCGTCACCTCGGACAGAGAAGTGTCGCCGGCAGTGCGTGCGCGCTGGCTGGGCAAGCGCGCTCCGGGACGGATTCGATTCAGCATAGCAGCTTGACCCGCCGTGCACGCCGTCGACCCGGTTCAGGAACCGCCGCGTGGCAGACGTCTGCCCCACCATCGCCTCGTCGAGGCCGTCGACCTTCGGCGCCTCTCGCGCCGGGCGAGTCCGGGCCGCCCACGACCCGCCGCGCCCTCAGTGCGCCTGGTCCCAGTTCGCCCCCACGCCCACCTCGGCCAGCAGCGGCACCTTCAGTGCCGCGACGCCGGCCATCAGGCGCGGGATCGCCTCGCGTGCCCAGTCGAGCTCGGCCTCGGGCACCTCGAGCACGAGTTCGTCGTGCACCTGCATCACCATGCGCGTCGCGCGACTCTCGTCGTCGATCGTGCGCTGCACCGCGATCATCGCCAGCTTGATCAGGTCGGCGGCGGTGCCCTGCATCGGCGCGTTGATCGCCTGGCGTTCGGCAGCGGCGCGGCGCG
>JBDTUO010000048.1:0-12211 GCA_040007675.1 Rubrivivax sp. | reverse complement strand
TCTCCATCACGCGCGTGCGGTAGGTGCTGACGGTCTTGACGCTGAGCGACATGCTGTCGGCGATGTGGCCGACCGTCTCACCGCGCGCCAGACGCAGGAAGACCTGCAGCTCGCGCTCGGACAAGGTCTCGTGCAGCGGCTTGTCGGCATCGCCGCTGAGGTTGTCGGCCAGCAATTCGGCGACCGCCGGCGTGATGTAGCGCCGCCCGCGCACCACCGTGCGGATCGCGCTGACGATCTCCTCGGGGTCGCACTCCTTGTTGAGGTAGCCGCTGGCGCCCTGGCGCAGCAGCGCCGTCGCGTAGTGCGCTTCGGGAAACCCACTCAGGATCAGCACCGGCAGGTCGGGCGCACGCGCCTTCACGGCCGCCAGCGCGTCGACGCCGCCATGGCCGGGCATCGACAGGTCCATCAGGATCACGTCGACCTCGCCCTGGCGCAGCAGCTCGAGCACTTCCTTGCCGTCCGACGCCTCGCCCGTCACGCGCAAATCGACGTGCTCCGACAGGAACTGTCTCAGCCCCGTCCGCACGATGGCATGGTCATCGACGATCACGACTCGGATCATGGAAGGGCAAAGGGTCGCTGGAGGATGCCGAAGTGTAGGGGATTTACAAGGGTAGGACAGCGCCTACCGACCCCAGGCGCGCCGCCCGACCGCGGGGTGGCATGGCCTGGCCTATGGTGGCCGCAGATGAAAGAGGATCCCAGCGTTTACCCGGTCGTCGCGGCCACCCCTCGCGCGCCAGTCAGTCTTGCTGCCGCGGCCTGCGCAGCCCTGTTGGCGCTGGGAACGATATCCGGGTGCCAGCGCAGCGATGCGCCGGCACCTCCTGCGCCCCTACCCATCGCGGGGCAGCCGGTCGAACCGGCCCCCGCAGCGGCCAAACGCGACGAACAGGCCGCCCGCGACGATCTGGCAACCGCTGCCGGCAAGGTCGCCAAGGCCGCAAGTGCTGCGGTCGACGCGCTGCAGGCAACGGTCGAGGACGCCGCGATCACCACCAACGTGAACGGCGCACTCGCCAAGGACCCGGCGCTCAGCGCCCTGCACGTCAACGTCGATACGCTGGACGGGCACGTGAAGATGACCGGGCAGGCACCGACCGTCGACGCGCGCGAACGTGCGACCCGCCTTGCGCGCGCAGTGGACGGCGTCAAGAGCGTGGACAACCAGCTCGACGTCAAGCCCTGATCGGGCAGTCTGGCTGTCGGCCGATGCCGGACGCCAGCAGACAGACGGAAGACACCGGACGCATGGTCCAATGACGGCTGCCCATGGCCGCCCCACCCCGTCCCGCCCGCCCGGCCCGTCCGGTGTCCCGACCGCCGCCACCGGGCAGCGAGCGCCGGGTGGCGCGTGCGGCGCCGCCGCACTCCGCCGCGCGTCGCCCGGAGTCGGTGTCGGCATCGTCAGCGCCACCCGGCGCAGCGGCCGAAGGCCAGCGCGTATCCAAGCTGATGACCGAACGCGGGCTGGCGTCGCGGCGCGAGGCCGACGCCTGGATCGAAGCCGGCTGGGTGCGCGTGAACGGGCGGCTCGCGGTGCTGGGGCAGCGCGCGCCCGCCGACGCCCGGATCGAGGTCGAGCCGCGTGCGCGGGAGCAGCAGGCGCAGCGCGTCACTATCCTGCTGCACAAACCCATCGGACTCGTCAGCGGCCAGGCTGAGGACGGTTACGCGCCGGCGGTGTCGCTGCTGCGCGCCGAGACGCGTTGGGCCGACGACCGCTCGCCGCAGCGCTTTCACGCGGGCCAGCTGCGCGGTCTGGCGCCCGCCGGGCGGCTCGACATCGACTCCACCGGCCTGCTCGTGCTGACGCAGGACGGGCGCATCGCCAAGCTGCTGATCGGCGACCAGACGCGGGTCGAGAAGGAATACCTGGTGCGGGTGCAGCACGTCCGGCCCGGCCCGCTGCCGGACACCGAGTTCGAGCGCCTGCGTCACGGGCTCGAACTCGACGGTCAGGCGCTGCGGCCGGCTCGCGTGAGCTGGGCCAACGAGGACCAGTTGCGTGTGGTGTTGCGCGAGGGTCGCAAACGCCAGATCCGCCGCATGTGCGAGCTGGTCGGCCTGCAGGTGCTGGGGCTCAAGCGGGTGCGCATCGGCAGCATCGTGCTGGGCGCGCTGCCGGTCGGCCAGTGGCGCTACCTGGCTGCGCACGAGCGATTCATCTGATGGCGCTGCCCGCGGCCGCGGTGGCGGCGCGGCAGGCGCGTCGCGTGCGACCCGCGCTCGGGCCGACGAGCGCAGCGGCCACGCTGGCGCTGCTGATGGGCCTGCAGCCGGCGACCACAGACATCTTCCTGCCGGCACTGCCGGCGATGACGCACGCACTCGGGGCGTCGATGGTGGCCGCGCAGCTGACGATGTCCGCGCTGATCCTGGCCTTCGGCTTCGGTCAGATGTTGTGGGGCCCGGTGGCCGACCGCGTCGGGCGCCGTCCGATCCTGCTCGGCACACTGGCGCTGTACGGCGTCGCGAGCGCGGCCGGCGCGCTGGCATCGAACATCGAATTGCTGATCGCCTGCCGCGCGGCGCAGGGTTTCACGATGGCCGGAGCGGTCGTCTGCGCCCGCGCGATGGTGCGCGACCTCTATGCGCCGGTCGAAGGCGCGCAGGTGATGTCGCTCGCCCTCTCGGGCCTCGGGCTGGTCGCCATCGGCGGGCCGGCGCTGGGCGGGCTCGTCACCGGCTGGTGGGGCTGGCGCGCGGCGCTGCTGGTGGTCACGCTGTACGGGGTTGTCACGCTGATCACCGTGGCGTGGCGCGTGCCCGAGACGCTGGCGCACAAGAACCCGCACGCGACGCGGCTGCGCCCGATGCTCGCGACCTGGTGGGCCATCGCGCGCCACCCGACCTTCATCGCCTGGACGCTGCTGGTGGCGTGCAGCTACGGCGGCATCTTCACCTGGCTCGCCGGCTCGTCGTTCGTTCTGATCGACGTGCTCGGCCTGTCGCCCGGCGCCTACGGTCTGGCGATGGCCTCGGCATCGATCTTCTACCTCGTCGGCACGGTGGTCTGCCGGCGCGTGATCCGACGGCGCGGGGTGGCGGGCGCGGTGATGCGCGGCGCCGCCTTCACCGCGCTGTCGGCGGCCGTGTTCGGCGGCGTCGCGCTGGTCCAGCCGGCCTCCGTGTGGTGGCTGCTGCTGCCGCAGTGGATCTACTGCTTCGGCCACGGCTTCCACATGCCGTGTGGGCAGACCGGAGCAGTGGCGCCGTTTCCGCGCCAGGCCGGCGCGGCGTCCGCACTGGCCGGCTTCGTGCTGGCCCTGGTCGCGTTCGGCATCGGGCGCTGGCTCGGCGGCGCCCTCGACGGCACGCTGCGTCCCTACGCCGCCGGGCTCGGCTTCTGGGCCGCCGCGACCAGCCTGATCGCCTGGACGCTGGTGCGGCGCCACGGCGAGTTGCGGTGAACCGCAGCGCGCCGCTCGGCCTGTGCCTGGTCGGCCCGACCGCCAGCGGCAAGTCCGCGCTGGCGCTCGCGCTCGCCGCGCAACTGCCGCTCGAGGTGATCAGCGTCGACTCCGCGCTCGTCTACCGCGGCATGGACATCGGCACCGCCAAGCCGAGTGCGACCGAGCGCGCCGCGGTGCCGCACCACCTCATCGACCTGATCGAGCCGACCGAGGCCTACTCGGCCGCGCGCTTCGCCGCCGACGCGCGCCGCATCGCGGCCGAGGTGCGTGCGCGCGGCCGGCTGCCGCTGCTGGTCGGCGGCACGATGCTGTACGTCAAGGCGCTGCGCGACGGCCTCGACGCGCTGCCGGCGGCCGACCCGACGCTGCGCGCGGCACTCGACGCACGCGCCGCCGCCGAAGGCTGGCCGGCGCTGCACGCCGAACTCGCGCGCGTCGACCCGGCGACCGCGGCCCGCCTCGCACCGCAGGACCGCCAGCGCATCCAGCGTGCGCTCGAAGTTTTCCAGACGTCCGGACGGCCGCTGTCGGCGTGGCACAGAGGTACCGGCCGGGCGTCGGACACGCACGCCGCAGACGCTGCCGGCTGGCCGTTGTTCGCGCTCGAGCCGGCCGACCGCGGCGGGCTGCATCAACGCATCGCGGCGCGCTTCGACGCCATGCTCGCGGCCGGCTTCGTCGACGAGGTGCGCGCGTTGCGGGCGCGCGGCGACCTGCACCCCGGCCTGCCGTCGATGCGCTGCGTCGGCTATCGGCAGGCGTGGGCCGCGTTAGAGGCCGGCGACCTGACGGGCCTGCGCGACGCCGGCATCGCGGCCACGCGCCAGCTCGCGAAGCGCCAGCTCACGTGGCTGCGCTCGATGCCCGACCGCAGCGTGATCGGCGGCGACACCGCCGGCGCGCAGGTCGCCGCGCTGGCGGCGCTGGCAGCGGCGGCCGGCAGCTGAAACGGCCCCCTGGGGTGAGCCCCGGGAGGTGACTTATTCACTCCCGCGTTGCCGGGGTTCAGGTTGGCGTCCGTGACGGCCTCCCGGACCGCCGCTGCCGGCCGAGATTAGCGTCAGGTCCATCGATCACCCCCAGGGCGCAGAGCGTCCACAGGAGCCTGCAGCACATGTCGCGTTTCCAACCCCTCTCCACCTTCGCCGCCATCGCTGCCGCCATGCTGCTGGCCGCTCCTGCCGCCCATGCCGACGTCATCGGCTTCGATGACCTCGTCGGCGGCGGCGCGTTCACGAGCCATACCGAAGACGGCTACACCGTCTCCAAGACGAACGGCTCGTCGGGCTGCATCGCCAGCGTGTTCGGCAACCACGTACCGAGCGTGTTCGGCGGCCGCGTCTGCGACAACAAGCAGAACGGCCACTACAGCATCTCGAGCCCGGCGGCGTTCGTGTTCGAGTCGATCGACCTGGCGGCGAACAACGGCGCCCTGACCTACTTCTTCACCGGCCTGATGGGCGGTGTCTCGCTGTGGTCGTTCCAGTCCGAGCTGCCGAGCGACACCGGGGTGTTCCACACGGTGTGGTCGGGCTCGTCGGTGCCGATCGACACGCTGGAGCTGAAGCTGCATTCGCGCCAGGGCTCGAGCTTCAACTTCGACAACATCGTCGTCTCCGCGGTGCCGTCGGCCGTGCCGGAACCGGCGAGCGCCGCGCTGGCGTTGGTGGCGCTCGGCGCGGCCGGTCTCGCGCGCCGCCGCCGCCGCGCCTGAGATCCCCGACGCGCACGCGCCGCCTCGGTGAGGCGGTGCGCCTGCGGGCCGCGTCGCCCGGCGGGCGATGCGGCTCGGGCATCATCGGCGGCGATGC
Source organism: Rubrivivax sp. (assembly GCA_040007675.1). Lineage (GTDB taxonomy): Bacteria > Pseudomonadota > Gammaproteobacteria > Burkholderiales > Burkholderiaceae_C > Rubrivivax. The sequence goes on along the minus strand of JBDTUO010000048.1, from coordinate 6,978 downwards.
TGCTGCAAATCGACCGCCTGTCCAAGTCCTTCGGCGACACCACGGTCCTGCATGACGTGACCCTCGCCCTCGACCGCGGCGAGTTCGTCGCGCTGGTCGGCGCTTCCGGGGTCGGCAAGTCCACGCTGCTGAACTGCATAGCCGCACTCGAACCCCCCGACCGCGGCACGATCACCGTGGCCGGCGCCCGCATCGACACGCTGGGCGACGATGCCGCGGCGCACTGGCGCCGCCAGCAGCTCGGCTTCGTGTTCCAGGCCTTTCACCTGCTGCCGCACCTGAGCGTGGCGGAGAACGTCGAGTTGCCGCTGCGGCTGCTCGGCCGGCCCGACGCGGCACGCGTCGAGGGCCTGCTCGACGCCGTCGGCCTCGGCGGCCTGGGCGAACGCGCGCCGGCGCAGCTGTCCGGCGGGCAGTTGCAGCGCGTCGCGATCGCGCGCGCGGTGGTGCACAAGCCGGCGTTGATCCTGGCCGACGAGCCGACCGGCAACCTCGACCCCGCGAGCGCCGCGCGGGTGCTGGCGCTGCTGCGCGCGCAGGTCGGCGCCAGCGGCAGCGCCTGCCTGCTCGTCACGCACTCCGAGGTCGCCGCGCGGGGCGCCGACCGCATCCTGCGCCTCGAGGTCGACGGCGTGCACGCCGCCGGCTGAACCGCCGCATGCCGACCGCCGCCGCTCGTGCGGGCCCGCGCTGGCGCGACCTCGCCCGCCTGACCTGGCGCGAATGGCAACACCACCCGTGGCGCCACGCGACCGCCGCCCTCGCGGTGGCGCTCGGCGTCGCGCTGGCCAGCGGGGTGCACTGGATCAACCGCTCGGCGCTGGCCGAGTTCGGTGCCGCGCTGCGCAGCACCCAGGGCACGCCCGACCTCGTGCTGCGCGCCGATGGCGGCCGGCTGCCCGACGCGCTGTTCGAACGCGCGGCGATGACCGAAGGGGTGCTGGTCGCCAGCCCGGTGCTCGAACTCGACACCTATGCGCAGGCGGCCGACGGCAGCCGCCAGCCGCTGCGCGTGGTGGGTGTCGACGCGCTGCGGCTGGCGTCGACCGCCCCGCTGCTGAGCCCGCTGCCGGCGTCCGCGGCGTCCCCGCTGGCCGTGCTGGACCCGGGCGCGGTGTTCGTCAATGCCGCCGCCCGCGCGCGCTTCGGGCTTGCCGAGGGCTCGACGCTCGTGCTGCAGGCCGGCGACGCGTGGCAGGCGCTGCGCGTCGCCGGCTCGGTCGCGACGCCGGGGGCGCCGCTGGCGGTGCTCGACCTCGCGGGCGCGCAGACGCTGTTCGAGCGCGTCGGCAGCCTCTCGCGCATCGACCTGCGGCTCGCGCCGGGTGCCGACGCGGCGGCGGTGGTCGCGGCGCTGGCGCTGCCCGCCGGCGTGCACGCGCAACCGCCGGGCGACGTCGAGGAGCGCGCCACGCAGCTGTCGCGCGCCTACCGCGTCAACCTCACGGTGCTCGCGCTGGTGGCGCTGTTCGTCGGCGCCTTCCTCGTCTACTCGGTGGTCGCGTTGTCGGTGGCGCAGCGCACGCCGGGGTTTGCGCTGCTCGGCGTGCTCGGCCTCGGCGCGGCAGACCGGCGCCGCCTCGTGCTCGGCGAATGTGCGGTGATCGGCGCGGCCGGCAGCGTGCTCGGGCTCGCGCTCGGCGCCGCGCTGGCGGCCGGCGCGCTGCGCTGGCTGGCCGGCGACCTCGGCGGCGGCTACTTTCCGGGCATCGCACCGTCCTTGCACGTGGACGCCGTGTCGCTGCTCGGCTTCGGCGTGCTGGGCACCGCGTCGGCGGTGGTCGGGGGCTGGGGGCCGGCACGCCGGGCCCAGGCGCTGGCACCGGCGCAGGCCCTGAAGGGGCTCGGCGCGCCGGACGCCCACGCGGTGCGCACCGGCCCGGCGCTCGCCCTGCTCGCGGCCGGCGTCGGCCTCGCGTTTCTGCCGCCGATCGGCGGCCTGCCGCTGGGCGCCTACGCGGCAGTCGCCTGCCTGTTGTTCGGCGGCGTGGCGCTGGTGCCGGCCGCCGTCGGCACGCTGCTGGCGGCGTGGCCGGCACCGGTCGGCGCGCTGCCGCGCCTGGCGCTGCGGCGCGCCCACTGGCAGCGCCACACCGCGACCGCCACCGTCGCCGGCGTCGTCGCCAGCCTGGCGCTGTCGACCGCGTTGACGGTGATGGTCGCGAGTTTTCGCGACGGCGTCGCGGTCTGGCTCGACCGCGTGCTGCCGGCCGACCTCTACGTGCGCAGCGCCGGCAGCAGCGCCGCCGCCGACCAGGCCTGGCTGGCGCCGGCGTGGATAGCCGCCGTGACGCAGCTGCCCGGCGTCGCGCGCACGCTGCCCGGCCGCGTGCGGGCCTTGTCGCTCGACCCGGCGCGACCGGCGGTGGCGCTGATCGCGCGCCCGATCGGGGCCGACCCGGACACCACGCTGCCGCTGCTGGCGCCCGCCGAGCCCTTGGCGCGGCTGCCGCCGGGCGAGGTCGGCATCTTCGTCAGCGAGGCCGTCGTGGCGCTGTACGGCGCCGCGCCCGGCACGTCGCTCGAGCTGCCGCTGGCCGGGCGCCGCGTGCGTGCCCACGTGCGCGGCGTCTGGCGCGACTACGCGCGCCAGTTCGGCGCCATCACGATGGACGCTGCCGACTACCGGCGCCTGACCGGCGACACGCGCGTCAACGACCTCGCGCTGTGGCTGGCGCCGGGCGCCGACGCGGCGGCGGTGCAGCGCGCGATGCGGGAGCGGGCGGCCGACCCGGCGCTGATCGAGATCTCGAGTGCGGCGCAGATCCGTGCGCTGTCGCTGCGCATCTTCGACCGCAGCTTCGCGGTCACGCGGCTGCTGCAGGTGATCGCGATCGGGGTCGGTCTGGTCGGCGTGGCCGCCGCGCTGTCGGCGCAGGTGATGGCGCGCCGCAAGGAGTTCGGGCTGCTGGCGCACCTGGGCCTCACGCGGCGCGAGGTGACCTGGCTCGTCGCCGGCGAGGCAGGCGCCTGGCTGGCGGTCGGCTGCGCGGTCGGGCTGGCCCTGGGGTTGGCGATCAGCGTCGTGCTGGTGCACGTCGTCAACCCGCAGAGCTTTCACTGGACGATGCCACTCGTGTTGCCGGTCGGGGCCCTGGCGGCGCTGGTGGCCGCGGTCGCCGCCGCCGGCGTCGCCACCGCAGTGCTGGCGGCCCGCCGCGCCGCGGCCTTGCCTGCCGTGCGCTCGGTGCAGGAGGACTGGTGATGATGCTGCGGAGGCGGGCCTTGCTTGCCAGCGCCCCCGCGTGGGCGCTGCTGGGGGCCAGCACGCCCGCGTCCCGCGCTGACGCTGGCAACGACCCCGAGAGCCGCGTGCAGCGCGGTCGGGTGCTGCGCTTCCCGCGCGACCACGGCGCGCACCCCGGCGCCGGCATCGAATGGTGGTACGTCACCGGCTGGCTCGGCCCTTCCATCGACGCCCCGGTCGCCGGCTTCCAGGTCACGTTCTTTCGCCGCCGGACCGGGCTGGCTGCGGACTCGACGAGCCGCTTCGCAGCGCGCCAGTTGCTGTTCGCCCACGCCGCGCTGACCGACCTGCGGCAGCGTCACCACCGGCACGCCGAGCGCATCGCGCGCTGGTCGGGTGCGCCGGACGCCCCGCTCGCGCATGCTGACCTGGGCGACACCGGCATCGTGCTCGGGCGCTGGTCGCTGCAGCGCACCGATGGCGGCGGCCTGCGTGCGCAGGTGACAGACGCCGAGCTGCGGCTCGAGCTCGAATTGCAGCCGACCCAGCCGGTGCTGCTGCAGGGTGACGCCGGCTTTTCGCGCAAGGGGCCATTGGAACGCCAGGCGAGCCACTACCTGAGCGAACCGCAACTGGCGGTGCGCGGCCGGATCGCCGCCGACGGCCCGTGGCTGAGCGGCCGCGGCTGGCTCGATCACGAGTGGAGCGACGAGTTGCTGGCGCCCGATGCGGTCGGCTGGGACTGGATCGGCATCAACCTGGCCGACGGCGCGGCGTTGACCGCGTTCCGCCTGCGGCGCGCCGATGGCTCGGTGTCGTGGGCCGGCGGCAGCTGGCGCGCCGTCGACGGCGCCGTGCGCACGTTCGCGCCGGACGAGCTGCACCTGGAGCCCGACCGCAGCAGCAACAGCACCTGGACCAGCGGCCGCACCGGCGCGCGCTACCCGGTGCGCTGGCAGATCACCACACCGGTCGGCCGCTTCGTGCTGCAGCCGCTGCTGGACGACCAGGAACTGGACGGTCGCGCCGGCACCGGCACGGTGTACTGGGAAGGCCTGTCGGAGTTGCGCGACGCCGGCGCCACACGGCGGCTCGGCCTGGGCTACCTGGAGATGACCGGCTACGCCGGGCGGCTGCGCCTGTGAGTGGCGCCTCGGCGCCGCGGAATCAGGAGTCCGCTCCGCCGAATCAGGAGTCGGCGCCGCCGAATCAGGAGTCGGCGCCGCCGTGGGGCCGCGCCAGCCCGCCGCGCGCCCACGGGCCGGGCGCCGGCCGAGGCGTCATCGGCAGCGCGCCGGCGGGCGTCATGCGCACGCAGTTGCCGCCGGACTGGCGCGCGGTCTGCAGCGCGAGTTGCGCGTCGGCCACCAGCACCGACAGCGGCTGGTGGCGTGGCTGCAGCACCGACACGCCGATGCTCGCGCTGATCGGCGCGGCGGACGGCAGGCCGGGCAGGACCAGGGTTTCGACCCCTGCGCGCACCCGTTCGGCGACGTCGAGCGCACCGGTCGGGTCGGCCTGGGGCAGGAAAATCGCGAGCTGCGAGTCGTCGAAGCGCGCGATCAGGTCGGCCGCGCGCAGCGTGCCCATCGCCTGGCGGCCCAGCCCGCTGAGCAGCACATCGGCAACCGCCGGGCCGGAACGGTCAGTCATCGTGCGCAGCCGGTCGATCTCGACCAGCAGCAACGCCACCGAGCCGCCATAGCGGCCGGCGCGCAGCCAGTCGCGCTCGGCCAGCATCAGGAAGGTCGGGCGGCGAAACAGCCCGGTGTGCGGATCGCACAGCGCTGCCTCCGCCGACCCGCCCACCGGCGGCCCGGCGAGCGCCGTACCCGTGCCCGCGTGCGGGCCGGGCCAGCCCCACAGCACGCCGCCGACCGCGAGCAGGACCCACAGCGGCACGGCCCATGTCGCCTCGGGCCAGACGATCAGCCAGAACGACACGAAGGTCGCCGACGACAGCGCCGCCAGCACGATGCGCCGGCGCCGGCCCGCGAACGGGCCACTGCCGCTGCGCGGGGACTTGCCGGGAAGGGGCGGGAACGGGTCGGACACGTCGGATGCTTCGGCGCTCGGGGCGATGCACGCATTCGACCACAAACCGCCGCGCCGCAGCGCCGATCACCCCGCTGCGTCGTGGGGGAGGCCGAACCCCTGGGTGTGGGCCTGCGCGGCGCTCGCGCTGTGGCAGGGATGCAGGCCGCCGCGGCCCGCCGCATAGACTCCCTGCCCATGCCCCTTGCCGACCCGGTGCGCGAACGCGCCACCACGCCGCGCGCCCTGTCCGGGCTGCTGCCGTTCCTGCGCCCGTACCGCACGCGCATCGCGCTGGCGGTGCTGTTTCTCGTGCTCGCGGCGCTGACGACGCTGGCGTTCCCGGTCGCGCTGAAGGGTCTGATCGACCAGGGCCTGGTCGCGTCGGGCCACGGCGAGAGGGTGATGGCGCTGCGCGGCCACTTCCTCGCGCTGTTCGGCGTCGGCGCGGCGCTCGGCCTGTTCTCTGCCGCGCGCTTCTACATGGTGAGCTGGCTCGGCGAGCGCATCACCGCCGACCTGCGCAACGCGGTCTATGCCCACGTCGTGCGCCAGAGCCCGGCCTTCTTCGAGCACACCCAGACGGGCGAGGTGCTGAGCCGACTGACGACCGACACCACGCTGGTGCAGACCGTCGTCGGGTCGTCGCTCAGCATGGGGCTGCGCAACACGGTGATGGGCCTGGGTGCGCTCGCTGCGCTGGTGGTGACGAACCCGCGCGTGATGGGGCAGGTGCTCGGCATCCTGGTGCTGGTGGTGCTGCCGAGCCTCGCGGTCGGGCGCCGGGTTCGCAAGCTCAGCCGGGCCAGCCAGGACCGCGTTGCCGACAGCAGCGCGATCGCCGCCGAGGTGCTGAACTCGGTGCCGGTGGTGCAGAGCTACAACCAGCAGGCGCGTGAGTCGGCGCGCTTCGACGCCGCGACCGAACGTGCCTTCGACACTGCGCGCAAGCGCACCCGCGTGCGCGCGGTGCTGGTGGCCTTCATCATCACGGCCACCTTCGGCGCGCTGCTGTGGGGCCTGAGCCAGGGCACGCAGGCGGTGCTTCGCGGCGACGTCAGCCCCGGCCACCTGGGGCAGACCGTGGTGCTGGTCATCATCTTCGTGTCGTCGGTCGCGGTGCTGTCTGAGGTCTACGGCGAACTGCTGCGCGCCGCCGGTGCGACCGAGCGCCTGATGGAGCTGCTCGCGGCCGAGTCGCCGGTGCAGGAGCCGGCGGCGCCGCTGTCGCTGCCCCCCGTCAGTGGCGGCTCGGCGGTGCGCTTCGAACACGTCGGTTTCCACTACCCGTCGCGGCCGCAGGCGCCGTCGCTGCAGGACATCGAGCTCGACGTGCGGCCGGGCGAGACGCTGGCGCTGGTCGGGCCGAGCGGTGCCGGCAAGAGCACGCTGCTGCAATTGCTGCTGCGCTTCTACGACGTGCAGCAGGGCCGCATCCTGCTCGACGGCGTGCCGGTGGACCAGGTGCCGCTGGCCGCCCTGCGCGGGCGCATCGGCATCGTGCCGCAGGACAGCACCGTGTTCGCCGCCAGCGCGCTCGACAACATCCGCTACGGCCGGCCCGACGCGAGCGACGCCGAGGTGCACGCGGCGGCCCGCGCGGCGTTCGCGCACGACTTCATCGTCGCGCTGCCCGAGGGCTACGCCACGCACCTCGGCGAACGCGGCGTGCGGCTGTCGGGCGGCCAGCGCCAGCGCATCTCGATCGCGCGCGCGATGCTGAAGAACCCGCCGCTGCTGCTGCTCGACGAGGCCAC
>JBDTUO010000047.1:0-12323 GCA_040007675.1 Rubrivivax sp. | reverse complement strand
TGCAGCAGCTTGTCGCGCTCGCCCTGCATCAGCTTGGACACCGGGATGCCGGTCGACCGCGACACCACTTCGGCGATCTCCTCGGCGCCGACCACCGTGCGCAGCAGCTGCGGCCCCTGGCCGCCCTTGGCCTTGCCGGCCTCCTTGGCCTGGGCGTCGTGCAGGTGCTTCTCCAGCTCGGGCAGCTTGCCGTACTGCAGTTCGGCGACCTTGTTGAAGTCGCCCTTGCGCTTGAGGTCCTCGATCTGCGCGCGCGTCGCCTCGATGTTCTCCATGAACTGCTTGGACCCCTGAGCGGCCGCCTTCTCGGCCTTCCATACCTCATCCAGGTCGGCGGCTTCGCGCTCCAGCTTGTCGATTTCCTCGTTGATGAGGCCGAAGCGACGCACCGAACTCTCGTCCTTCTCCTTGCGCACGGCCTCGCGCTCGATCTTCAGCTGGATCAGCCGGCGGTCGAGCTTGTCCATCACCTCCGGCTTGCTGTCCATCTCGATCTTGATCTTGGCCGCCGCCTCGTCGATGAGGTCGATCGCCTTGTCAGGCAGGAAGCGGTCGGTGATGTAGCGGTGGCTCAGCTCGGCCGCGGCGATGATCGCCGGGTCGGTGATCTGCACGCCGTGGTGCACCTCGTACTTCTCCTGCAGCCCGCGCAGGATCGCCACCGTGTCCTCGACGCTCGGCTCGTCGACCAGCACCTTCTGGAAGCGGCGCTCGAGCGCGGCGTCCTTCTCGACGTACTTGCGGTACTCGTTGAGCGTCGTCGCGCCGATGCAGTGCAACTCGCCCCGCGCGAGCGCCGGCTTGAGCATGTTGCCGGCATCGATCGCGCCCTCGGCCTTGCCGGCGCCGACCATCGTGTGCAGCTCGTCGATGAACAGGATGATGCGGCCCTCGTCGGCCGCGACCTCCTTCAGCACCGCCTTCAGCCGCTCCTCGAACTCGCCGCGGTACTTGGCGCCCGCCAGCAGCCCGGCCATGTCGAGCACCAGCACCCGCTTGTCGCGCAGCGAATCCGGCACCTCGCCGTTGATGATGCGCTGCGCCAGACCCTCGACGATCGCCGTCTTGCCGACCCCCGGCTCGCCGATCAGCACGGGGTTGTTCTTGCTGCGGCGCTGCAACACCTGGATCGCGCGCCGGATCTCGTCGTCGCGGCCGATCACCGGGTCGAGCTTGCCCCGGCGCGCACGCTCGGTGAGGTCGAGGGTGTACTTCTTCAGCGCCTCGCGCTGACCTTCGGACTCGGCCGAGTCGACCTTCGCACCGCCCCGCACCGCCTCGATTGCCGCCTCCATCGACTTGCGCGTCAGTCCATGGCCGCGCACCGTGCCGCCGAGGTCGGACTTCGCGTCGGCCAGCGCGAGCAGGAACATCTCGCTGGCGACGAAGCTGTCCCCGCGTTGCGTGGCTTCCTTGTCGGCCGCCTGCAGCAGGTTGACGAGGTCGCGCCCCGGCTGCACCGGCTGGCCACCTCCCTGCACCTGCGGCAGGTTGCGCATCGCGGTGTCCATCGCGGTGGCGAGCGCCGCGGTGTTGGCGCCGGCGCGGTCGAGCAGCGCCTTCGGGCCGTCGGGCTGCTGCAGCATCGCCGCCAGCACGTGTGCCGGCTCGATGTAGGGGTTGTCGCGCGCGACCGCCAGGCTCTGGGCGTCGCCGAGGGCGAGTTGGAAGGCGGTGGTGAGCTTGTCGATGCGCATCGTGAAAATCCTCCGTTGGCGGGCAGATGGGGCCGCAGGGCGTCATTTCAACGCCGCCGGCGCAGGCCGGCGCGGCCGTTGCGGCCGTCGCGCAGCCACGCGCCGGCGCCACAATCATCGCTCCGCTGCCGTGCCGATGGAGCCCCCGATGGACCGCCGCCGCTTCCTCGTCGCATCGCTCGACACCACCGCGGTGGCTGCCGCCGGCGGCGCCGCGCATGCCGCCACCGCCAGCGCCCCGGCGCGCGTGCCGGCGTCGACCGCGCTGACCTCGCTGACCTCGCTCGACGCCGTCGCGCTGCAGCAGGCGATGCAGGCCGGCACGCTGAGCGCCGAGGCGCTGGTGCAGGCCTGCCTGGCCCGCATCGATGCCGTCGACCGCGCCGGCCCGCTGCTGCGCGCCGTCATCGAGCTCGACCCGCAGGCCGTCGAGGTGGCGGCGGCCCTGGATGCCGAACGCCGCACACGCGGTGCCCGCGGCCCGCTGCACGGGCTGCCGGTGCTGCTGAAGGACAACATCGACACCCGAGGCCCGATGATGACGAGCGCGGGCTCCCTGGCGCTGGCCGACGCGCCAGCGCTCCACGACGCCCCACTCGTGGCGCGGCTGCGCGCCGCGGGCTGTGTCGTGCTCGGCAAGACCAACCTGTCCGAGTGGGCCAATTTCCGCAGCACGCACTCCACCAGCGGCTGGAGCAGCCGCGGCGGCCAGACGCGCAACCCGCACGTGCTGGACCGCAACCCGAGCGGGTCGAGCAGCGGCTCGGGCGCCGCAGTGGCGGCCGGGCTGGCGCCGCTGGCAGTCGGCACCGAAACCGACGGCTCCGTCACCTGCCCGGCCGCCGCCTGCGGCATCGTCGGCCTGAAGCCGACCGTCGGCCGCATCTCGCGCGGCGGCATCGTGCCGATCTCGCACAGCCAGGACACTGCCGGGCCGATGGCGCGCAGCGTGGCCGACGCGGCACTGCTGCTGGCCGGCATGGCGGGGCCCGACCCGGCGGATCGCGCCACGCGCGCGGCGCAGGCGCATCCGCTGCCCGACCTCGCGCCGCTGCTGACGCGCGACGGCCTGCGCGGGGCCCGCATCGGCGTCGCGCGCGAGTTCTTCGGCGGCAACGACGCCGCCGATCGCGTGATCGAACATTCTCTGAGGGCGCTGGCCGACGCCGGCGCGGTGCTGGTCGATCCGGTCAAGGTGATCAAGGACAGCGGCGCACTCGGCGCCGCGGAGCTCGAAGTGCTGTGGTACGAGCTGAAGCCCGACCTCAACGCCTACCTGGCGCAGCGCGGCATGCCGGCGGGTCGGCGCACGCTGGCCGAGCTGATCGCGTGGAACCAGGCGCACGCCGGTGCGGCGCTGCGCTGGTTCGGGCAGGAGCATTTCATCGCCGCCGATGCCAAGGGCCCGCTGACGGAGGCTGCCTACCGCCGCGCGCGCGCCACCTCACGCCGGATGGCCGGCCCGCAGGGCATAGACGCCGCGCTGCGCCGGCACCGGCTGGACGCGATCGTCGCGCCGACCACCGGCCCGGCGTGGACCACCGACCCGGTCAACGGCGACCACTACGGCGGGGCGTGCTCGAGCCCGGCCGCGGTGGCCGGTTACCCGCACCTCACGGTGCCGGCCGGCTTCGTCACCGGCCTGCCGATCGGGCTGTCGTTCTTCGCCGGCGCCTGGAGCGAAGCGACGCTGCTGCGCCTGGGCTACGCCTTCGAGCAGGCGACGCTGCACCGGCGCGAGCCGGCCTTCCTGCCGACGCTGGCTGCCTAGGCGCGCTCGGGCGCGATCGGGCGCGCTAAAGCGCGCTCCAGGCCTGTCAGGCGCCGTCCCCCAGCGCGCGCACCAGCGCCGCCCGCGCCACCTTGCCCAGCGCCGTCTTCGGCAGCGCTTCGACGACGACGATCCGGCGCGGATGTTTGTAGCGCGCCAGCCGAGCGTCGAACAGCGCCTGCAACGCGCCGGCGTCGATCGCGTGGCCAGATCGAGGCACGAGGACCAGCACCGGCACCTCGCCCCAGCGCGCATCGGGCAGGCCGACGACGGCGGCGTCTGCGACGTCCGGGTGACCGGCGAGCAGGTTCTCGATCTCGGCCGGGTGGATGTTCTCGCCACCGGAGATGATCAGCTCGCTGCTGCGGCCGACCACCTCGAGCACGCCGTCGGCGAGCTCGCGGGCCAGGTCGCCGGTGTGGAACCAGCCGTCGGCGTCGAATGCGCGCGGCACACCGCGGTGGTAGCTGCGCAGCAGGTTCGGTGCCTGCAGGCAGATCTCGCCATCGGCCGCCAGCTTCAGCCGCACGCCGCGCGCCGGGCGCCCGACGCGGCCGACCTGCGCCAGCGCGTCCTGCCGCCGCAGCACGACCGACACCGGTCCGGTCTCGGTGCTGCCGTAGACCTGCACCACCGGCACGCCACGCGCGTGAAAGGCCTCGATCAGCGTCGGCGGCACGATCTGCGACCCGGCAGCGACGAACTGCAGCGACGACAGGTCCGCACCCGCCCAGTCCGGGTGTTCGATCAGCGCGCGCATCACGGCCGGCACCAGCAGGCTGGTGGTCGGCCGCCAGCGGCGCACCTCGTGCAGCCAGGCGCCGGGGTCGAAGCGCGGGTGCAGCCGCACGACGCCGCCGGCCGCGAGCGTCGGCCGCACCTGGATGCACAGGCCGCCGACGTGGAACAGCGGCAGCACCGCGAGCGTGCGCGTCGCGGCGTCCAGCGCCTGGGCGTCGATCGCGGCCTCGACGTTCGCCGCCATGCCGGCGGCGGTATGCACCGCACCCTTCGGCAGGCCGGTGGTGCCTGACGTGTAGACGAGCATCAGGTCGCCGGGCTGGTGGTCGTCGGCACGCGGCTGCGGCAGCGGCACGAGCGCCGCCACCTCGGCCGCCAGCGCGGTCAGCGCGTCGTCGTGCCACAGCCGCTGCAGGTTGGCGTGCGCCGCGATGGTCGCCAGCTCGGCCGGTGCGAGGCGCCAGTTCAGCGGCACGAACCGGGCGCCGACGGCCCGACAGGCTTCGAGCAGCGCGAGCCCACGCAGACCGTTCAGCCCCAGCCAGCCGATGCTGTCGCCGGCGCCGAGGCCGGCGGCGCGCAGCGCGATGGCCTCGTCTGCCGCAGCGGCCGCCACGCGGTCGGCGTCGACGTCGATCGGGCTCATGCGCGGCAGGTTCGGGCGAGAAAATAGCGCAGCGGCCGACCGCACTCAGGAGTCGATCACCTCGTCGCGCTCACCCGGCTCGTACAGGCACTCGCGCCCCAGGCGATCGACGCACAGCTCGGCGGTCCACGGCAGCATCAGGCTGCCGCAGCGGCTGTCGCGGTAGATGCGCTCGAGCGGCAGCGACTTCAGCATGCCCTGGCCGCCGCAGGTGCGGATCGCCAGCCGCGCGATGTCGTTCGAGTTCTCCATGATCGTGTAGTGCGTGGCGTAGAGCCGCATGCGCGTGTCGCGGTCGGGGTCGACCCGCGCTTCGCGCGCGTTCTGCAGGAAGAGCGCGCGTGTCTGCTCGAGCTTGATGCGCATGTCGGCCACCGCGATCTGCTTGGTCGGGTACATGCGGCGCTTGACGGGTGGCGTGCCGGGCACTTCGCCGCGCAGGTAGGCCACCGTGAAGTCGTACGCGGCCTGCGCCAGTCCCATGTAGGTCGGCGACAGCGTCGCGAACATGTGCGGGAAGCGGCTCGCAGCCTGGAAGTACAGGCCCTCGGGCATCAGGCGCGCCTCGTGGGACACGAAGACGTCCTTGAAGTCGAGGTTGCGCGACACCGTGCCGCGCATGCCCATCGGGTCCCACGGGCCGCTGACGGTGACGCCCGGGGCGTCGGCCGGCAACGCGAGGTACATCGAGTCGCGCATCGAGGCCCCGGGCTTGTCGAGCGTGCACAGCACCCCGTAGAAGTCGGCCGCACCCGACAGCGAGGCGAAGATCTTGCGCCCGTTGACGACGTAGCCACCGTCCACCGGCTGCGCGAGCGTGCCGAAAGCGGCCTTGCCGGCGGCCGCCGCGCCGCCTTCGGAGAACGGCTGCGCATAGACCTTGCCGTCGTCGACCACACGCGCGAAGTGGATCGCGCGGATGCGTTCGTGCTCGGCGCGCTGTTCGGGCGTCATGTCCAGCGCGTCGGCGATGAAACCGGCCCACATCGTCGAGCAGACGTGCATGTTCCAGGTCAGCGCGGTGGCGCCGCACCAGCGGCCGATCTCGGCCGCGACCATCACGTAGGTCGTGAAGTCGGCGCCGAGGCCGCCCTGTGCGCGCGGCACGCAGATCTTCAGCAGTCCGGCTGCACGCAGGTCGGCGTAGTTCTCGAACGGGAACACCGCATCGCGGTCGATCTGCGCCGCGCGCGGGCCGAACTTCTCGCGCCCCAGCGAGGCGGCCAGGGCGATCAGTTCGCGCTGCTGCGCGGTCAGGCCGGCGGGGTTGCCGGCGATGTGTCCGGGGGCCATCGGGATGCTCCTCGCTAGACCGGATGGTGAAAGGCGGCATCGTTCGCCGGCCCCTCGCCGGAGGTCGACGGACGCCGCTGCAGGAAATGGATCACCGCCGCGTCGAAGGCCGCCGGCTGCTCGACGTTGGCGATGTGGCCGGCGTCGGCCAGCGTGACGAAGCGGGCGCCCGGAATCGCCGCGGCCATGCGCTGCATCATCGCCGGCGGCGCCGTGCGGTCGGCGGCGCCGGCCAGACACAGCGTGGGCACCGCGATCGCGCCCAGCGCGGCACGGCGGTCGAAGGCGACGATGGCCGCCAGCACCTGGCGGTAGGTGGCTTCCGGCACCGCGGCCATGACTGACTGCGCCAGCGTGCCGGCGCCACGCATGGCACCGGGCGCCAACATCGGCGGCACGAGGGCGGCGGCCACACCGGCCATGCCTCGACCGGCATCCAGCGGTGCGAGCCGCTCGGCGACGAAGCGCGCCTGCCACGCGCTATCGGGTTTGCCGAAGGCCGGCGACGTGCACGCGAGCACGAGCGCGCTGAGGCGGTCCGGCGCGCGCAGCGCGATCTCCTGCGCCACCATGCCGCCCATGCTGTGGCCGACGACGGCGCACGGCGGCAGCGCCAGCGACTGCATCAGCGCGACCACCGCGTCGGCCATCGCCGGCATGCCGCCCGGGGCGCTGCCGATCGAGTCGCCGTAGCCCGGCAGGTCGACGGCGATGGCGTCGAAGCCGGCCGCGGCCAGTGCCGCCACGCTGGTGCGCCAGATGCGGCGCCCGCCGCCGATGCCGTGCAGCAGCAGCACCGGCGGCGCGCCGGCCGGACCGGCGCGGTCGAACGCCAGCGGCGCCCGCGCGACGGTCGTCAAACGAGCACTCCCTGCTCGACGACGGCGACGCCATCGAGCGTGACCGTGCAGCCGCGCAGCGGCAGGTCGAAGTGGCCCAGCGTGTGACGCCCGGCGACCTCGTTGGCACCGGTCGAGTACAGGAAGTTGCCGGCGAAGGCGCGCAACTCGGTGCCGTTGAAGTCGGCCTTGTCGTAGAAGGTCATCGCGTCCCAGCGCGCGCGCGGGTTCAGCCCCCAGCCCAGGTGCGACGCCGCGTAGGCGGCCGGGTCGCCCCAGGCCGCGAAGTAGCCGCGCATCAGCTCGGCATCCACCGAGTCGCCGTCGATGTGCACCACGTGGTCGTCGGCGATCGTCAGCCGGACCGGGTCGGCCAGGTAGCGTTTGAAGCTCAGGTTGACATCGCCGCGGTCGAGCACCAGCGTGCCGCTGACGGTGCCGGCGGCGGGGAAGGCGAGCACCAGCCCGCCGGGCCAGTGCGACAGGCTGCCCGGGCGCGTCGTGAAGCCCCACACGCCACCGAACCGCGCCCCCGCCAGGTCGACCCGCAGGTCGGTGCCCGCGGCCGAGTGCACCTCAAGCGTGCGCGCGGCCTTCAGCCGGCGCATCGCGTCGCGCACCGGTGCTTCGTCTTCCGCGCGCGGCGCGCAGCGCTCGAGCGTTTCCGGGTGTTCGTTGCTGATCGCCAGCACGCGGGCGCCGCCGGCCAGGATCTGCGGCAGTTCGGGCGCATGCTGCAGCCCCTCGACCGTGCAGTCGGCGACGAAGGTGCTGGCGGCCAGCGCCTGCACCACCGGCGCGAGCTGGGCGATGGCGTCGGAGGCGCCGGTCGATCGCACGGGGACCGGCGCCGTCAGCGGCGGCGTCGGCACGACGACGTGGAACCAGCGGGCGCCGAGCCGCGCCAGCGCCAGCTCGGACAGCTGCACCAGTGCCGCGCGCGACTGCGTCTGGGACAACACCGCGCAGGCGTCGCCCGGCACCACGCCGCACAGGCGGAACACGTCGGCGAAGGTGGCTATCCACTTGGGTTCGATGCGCGTCGCGTGGCCGTTCACAGGATCTCTCCGAGCATGTGGTAGTGCCCGCCGTGGAACAGCAGCGGCGGCGTCACGAGGTCGGCCATGCGCTGCACACGCCCGATGAACAGGCAGTGGTCGCCGGTGGCGTGCTCGGCGGCGCGCTCGCATTCCAGCACCGCGGCGGCGCCGGTGAGCACCGGCGCACCGCCGAGGCCGTCGCGCCAGGCCGCGTCGCCCGCGAACTTGTCCGGCAGCGCCGACGCGAAGCGGCGCGACAGCTCGACCTGCGATTCGGCGAGCACGTTGATCGCGAAGTGCGCCGCCGCCTTGAACGCCGGCAGGCTGGGGCTGGCCTGGCGCAAGGACCACAGCACCAGCGGCGGGTCCAGCGACAGCGCGTTGAACGAATTGCAGGTCAGCCCGATCGGCTCGCCGTCCGGCGCGCGGCAGGTGACGATCGTGACGCCGGTGACGTAGCGCCCGAGCACGCCGCGCAGCGCGAGCGGGTCGACGGGGTCGAAGCCCGCGCGCCCGCCCGCCGCCAGCGGCACGAACACCGAAGGCTCAGCGGCCCCAAGCGGGCCGTCGGAGGCACCTGCGGCGGGCACGCTGGCGACAGGGGTGGATCGGGACATCGGGCCCTAATGTATTAAAACTCATTGACCTGGCGGGAACCGGCTTGCCCCGAAGATGCCTCCGCTGGAGGTGCGGGCCAGACAAGCGCCGCTGACCAGGTGACTCGACCCCCTGCCGGGCAGAGGTTCGTCGAGCGCCGCGCCGGAACCGCCGTCCGGCGCCGGGCCGACGCAGAATGCCGCACCGCTGCCCCTGCGTCCGGTCTCCCGGTGCCGCCTTGCCATGAACTTCGCCAGTGCCCACATCAGTGACGTCAGCAACGCGATCCAGCTCGCACTGGCGCCGGTGTTCCTGCTGACCGGCATCGCCGGCATCCTCAACGTGATGGCCGGGCGGCTGGCCCGCATCATCGACCGCGGCCGCCAGTTCGCCGAAGGGCCGATGCGCCTCGACGCCGCCGCGCGCGAGGCGTTGCGCGACGAGCTGCTGAACCTCGAACGGCGGCGCCACCTCGCGAGCCGCGCGATCAACGCCTGCACCTTCGCTGCGCTGCTCGTGTGCATCGTCATCGGCACCTTGTTCGCCGAAGCCCTGCTCGAGCTGCCGCTGCAGTGGCTGGCAGGCCTGTTCTTCACCGGGTCGACCGCGGCGCTCGTGGTCGGACTGGCGACCTTTCTGCGCGAGGTGCAGCTGGCGACGAAGACGGTGCGCATTCCGCTCGCACTGCTGGAGGAACGGGCAGATCGGGTGGCCGGACCGGACTGACGCGCAGCGACAGCGGCCCGGCCTTCGCGGCGCCTCACTTGCGCCTCACCCGCGCCTCACGGCGCAGCGTTGCCCGATGCCAGCCCCCAGCGCGCCAGCGCCTCGTCGTCCGCGCTGCGGGCGTCGACCCAGCGGGCGTCGCCGTCCGGGCCGGTTTCCTTCTTCCAGAACGGGGCCTGGGTCTTCAGGTAGTCCATCAGGAACTCGCAGCCCTGGAAGGCCTGGCCCCGGTGCGCCGACGTCACCGCCACCAGCACGATCTGTTCACCGGGCAGCAGCGGCCCGACGCGATGCACGACCCGCACCGCCCGGAGGTCGAAGCGCGCCAGCGCCGCATCGATCATCTGCTCGATCGCGGCTTCGGTCATGCCGGGGTAGTGCTCGAGCTCCATGCGGGCGACCGCACGGCCGTCGCCGTGGTCGCGCACCGTGCCGACGAAGCTCGCGACCGCGCCGACGCCGCCGTCCGCGTGGCGCAGCGCCGCCACTTCGGCACCGAGGTCGAAGTCGGCGGTCTGGATCGAGACGCGTGCGGCCATCGGTCGGGCGATCAAGGGCGCTTCACTGGCATTCACCCGCCGGTGACCGGGGGAAAGAACGCCACCTCGGGACGATCGTCGCCGCCCGTGCCCGCGGCGACGACAGGCGCGGCCTCATCGGCCAGTGTCTGGTTCAGCGCACAGCGCAGCGCCCGCGGCCGGCCCAGCGCTTCGGCGTGACGCCCGCCGCGCGCGACCAGATAGTCACGCAGCGCGCCGACCGTGGTCACGGCGCCCGGCGGCAGCTCCACCATCTCGCCGCTGCCGAGCTGCTCGCGCAGCGACGCGAAGTAGCGCACCTGCACCGTCGTCGGGAGCGGGATGGGCGGGGCGGAGGGCAAGCGGTTCACCGTGACAGCAACTCGGCCATCGGCAGGAAACGCACCGCGTCGCCGCGCCCGATCGCCTGCCCCGGCGGGTTGTCGACCAGGCCGTCGGCCCACACGGTCGAGGTCAGCACACCCGAGCTCTGGTTGGGGAACAGGTCGAGACCGCCGCCGGCGTTCAGCCGCACGCGCAGGAACTCGCGTCGCCGGTCGGGTTTCGGCCAGTCGAAGTCGGCGCGCAGCGACAACCCCGGCGGGCCGCCGGCGTCGGCCCCCTGCAGCGCGCGCAGCACCGGCGCCACCGCGAGCAGGAAGGTCACGAAGCTCGACACCGGATTGCCCGGCAGCCCGATGAACAAGGCCGCGCCGACGGCGCCGAACGCCAGTGGTTTGCCGGGCTTGATCGCGATCTGCCACAGGTCGAGACGGCCCTCGGCGGTGACCGCAGGCTTCAGGTGGTCCTCCTCGCCGACCGAGACGCCGCCGCAGGTGAGG
Organism: Rubrivivax sp.; assembly: GCA_040007675.1. Classification (GTDB taxonomy): domain Bacteria; phylum Pseudomonadota; class Gammaproteobacteria; order Burkholderiales; family Burkholderiaceae_C; genus Rubrivivax. The sequence goes on along the minus strand of JBDTUO010000047.1, from coordinate 1,613 downwards.
ATCAGGTCAGCCGCGGCGGCGGCGCGGCGCAGTGCGTCGCGCGTGGCGTCCAGCCGGTCCGGCACGATGCCGAGGTCGACCACCTCGCAACCCGCTGCGTGCAGCAGCCCGCGCAGCGTGAAGCGGTTCGAGTTGTAGATGGCGCCCGGGGTCAGCGGCTGGCCCGGCATCAGCAATTCGTCGCCAGTGGAGAACAGTGCCACGCGCGGTCGGCGCACGACCGTCAGCACCGCCGCGCCGACCGACGCCGCCATGCCGAGCGCCTGCGGCGACAGCCGAATGCCGGCGTGCAGCACGACGGCGCCGGCAGTCACGTCCTCACCGCGCCGCCGCACCCACTCGCCCGCCGGCGGCACGACGTTCACGCGCACCTGACCCCAGCCCGCGCCGGCGGGCAGCGCGTCGCAGCGCTCCTGCATCACGATCGTGTCCGCGCCCGGCGGCACCTGCGCACCGGTGAAGATGCGCGCCGCGCTGCCCGGGGCGAGCGGCGTGCCGACCACGCCCGCCGGCAGGCGCTGCGTCACCGGCAGCACGGTGCCCGGCGCCGGCACGTCGGCCGCGCGCACCGCGTAGCCGTCCATCGAACTGTTGTCGGCCGGGGGCACGTCCAGCAGCGAGCGCACGTCCTCGGCCAGCACGCGGCCGAGGGCGTCGAAGGTAGAGACGACCGCGACCTCAGCGATGCGGTGCGTGGCGGCGCCCTGGATCAGCCGGTCGAGCGCGTCGTCCAGGCTCAGCAGCGGCGGCCGGGCTGGCGCCGACGCCGACGCTGCAGCGGACTCAGGCGTGTCGGGCATCGGTGTCGTGCTCCGCGATGTAGGCCTTGACCGCGGACAGCTCGGCCGGCAGCACGGTGCAGCGCCGCGGACGCGCCTCCAGGTCGGCCAGGGCGGCCGGGCGCGCCGGCGCGGGCGCGTCGGGGCCGAGTGCCTCGAGGATCGTGGCGGCGAACTTGGCTGGCAGTGCGGTCTCGAGCACGATCATCGGCACGCCGGGCTCCAGGTGCTCGCGCGCGACCTTGACGCCGTCGGCCGTGTGGGTGTCGATCATCGTGCCGGTGCGCTGCCAGACCTCGCGGATCGTCACCAGCCGGTCGGCGTGGCTGCTGCGCCCGGAGACGAAGCCGTGATCGGCGACGCGCGCAAATTCCTCGCGCGTCAGCGTGAAGCCGCCGACGTTGGCGAGCGACGAACCGAACAACATTCGCACGCGCTCGGCATCACGGTCGAGCAGGTCGAACATGAAACGTTCGAAGTTGCTCGCCTTGCTGATGTCCATCGACGGGCTCGAGGTCTCGTGGGTCTCGCTCGCCGCGCGCACCCGGTAGCTGCCGGTGCGGAAAAACTCGTCGAGCACGTCGTTCTCGTTCGTCGCCACCACCAGGTGCCGGATCGGCAACCCCATCATGCGCGCGACGTGGCCGGCGCAGACGTTGCCGAAGTTGCCCGACGGCACGGTGAAACTGACGCGCGGAACTTCGCCCCCGGGAACCGGGTTCGTCGAACGGAAATACCCGAAGAAGTAATAGACGACTTGCGCCAGCAGGCGCGCCCAATTGATCGAGTTGACGGTGCCGATGTGGTGGCGGCGCTTGAAGTCGAGGTCGGCGC
>JBDTUO010000046.1:0-12644 GCA_040007675.1 Rubrivivax sp. | reverse complement strand
TGTACCAGGTCTGGGCCTTCGTCGCGCCGGGGCTGTACTCGCACGAGAAGAAGCTCGTGCTGCCGCTGGTGATCTCCAGCACGATCCTGTTCCTGCTCGGCGTGGCGTTCTGCTACTTCCTCGTGATCCCGGGCATGTCGAAGTTCATCCAGGCCTTCGCGCCGACCAGCATCACGGCGGCACCTGACATCGAGGAGTACTTCGGCTTCGTGCTGACGCTGTTCCTCGTCTTCGGCATCGCCTTCGAGGTGCCGATCGCGGTGATCGTGCTGGTGCGCATCGGCATCGTCAGCATCGACCAGCTGAAAAAGGCGCGCGGATACTTCGTCGTCGGGGCCTTCATCGTCGCCGCGGTCGTGACGCCGCCGGACGTCATCTCGCAGCTCGCGCTCGCGGTGCCGATGTGCCTGCTCTACGAGGCCGGGATCCTGGCCGCGGGCGTGTTTGTGAAACGGACGCAGAAGCCCGAGACCGAGGCCGGTTCGGACGCGCCGCCGGCCTGATCGTGCCTCAGCGGTCGGGGCGCGGGCGGGTCGGTCGCTGACCGACCACCACCGGCAGCTGCAGCCGTTCGCCGCCGCGCTGCACCGTCACGACGGTGCTCGAGGACGGCCGCAGCGCGGCCACCAACGCCAGCAGCTGGGCCGAGGTCGCCACTGGCGCCGCATCGATCTCCAGCACGACGTCGCCCGGCCGCAGCCCGGCCTGCGCGGCCGGGCCGTCCTTCAGCACGCCGCTGATCAGCACGCCGGCGCGCACCGGCAGTCCGAAGCTGGTCGCGAACTCGGCCGTGAGGTCACGCTGCTCGACGCCGAGGAAGCCGCGCCGCACCTCGCCGTCGCGCACCAGGCTGTCGAGCACCTGGCGCGCCGTGTCGACCGGGATCGCGAAGCCGATGCCCATGCTGCCGCCGCTGCGAGAGAAGATGGCGGTGTTGATGCCGACGAGCCGGCCGTGGGTGTCGACCAGCGCACCGCCCGAGTTGCCCGGGTTGATCGCGGCGTCGGTCTGGATGAAGTTCTCGAACGTCGACAAGCCGAGCTGGTTGCGACCGAGCGCGCTGACGATGCCCGAGGTCACGGTCTGGCCGACGTTGAACGGGTTGCCGATCGCCAGCACGACGTCGCCCACCCGCAGGCCGCGCAGGTCGCCCAGCGGCACGACCGGCAGCCGCTCGAGGCTGATCTTCAGCAGCGCCAGGTCGGTTTCGGGGTCGGTGCCGATGACGCGCGCCGCCGCCGAACGACCATCGGCGAGCTGCACCTCGATCTCGTCGGCGCCCTCGATGACGTGGTTGTTCGTCAGCAGGTAGCCCTCGGGGGCGACCAGCACGCCCGAGCCGAGCCCGGTCTGCGCCTGCGACTCGGGCGCGCGGTCGCCGAAGAAGAAGCGGAAGCGCGGGTCGTCCAGGTGCGGGTTGGTGCGTGCGAGCTTGCTGGCGACGATGCTGACCACGGCCGGCGCGGCGAGCTCGGCGGCAGCGCTGAAGCCGACCGCGGCCGCCAGCTCCGGTGTGCGCGGCAGCGCCGGTGCGGTCGACAGCGTCGGCACCGGCAGCGGCGTGGCCGGCTGGAACGGCACGGCGCCGCCGAGCCAGCCGGGCTTGAGCGTCTGCACGACGAACAGCACGGCGACCGCGACGGTCACCGCCTGCGAGAATAGGAGCCAGGTTCTGCGCATGACGACGCTGGAGGGACAGACCACACGATGGCCGACCGCGCTGAGATCGAGGCCTTCCTCGCCGGGCTGCTGAATCCCGACGCGTTCCAGGATTATGGGCCGAACGGGCTGCAGGTCGAGGGCCGGCGTGAGGTGCGTCGTCTGGTCTCCGGCGTCACCGCGAGCCGGGCCTTCATCGACGCAGCGATCGACGCCGGCGCCGACGCCCTGTTCGTGCACCACGGCCTGTTCTGGCGCGGCCAGGACGGTCGCATCACCGGCTGGCTGCGCGAGCGGCTGGCGCGGCTGCTGGCGCACGACGTGAGCCTGTTCGCCTACCACCTGCCGCTGGACGCGCACCCGGTGCTCGGCAACAACGCTCAGTTCGGTGAGCGGCTCGGGCTGGTCGCCGACGCGCGTTTCGGCGCGCAGCAGCTCGGCTTCGCCGGCCCGGCGCTCGACGCGCGCCTGGACGCGTTTGCGGCGCGGTTGAAGCGCGTGCTGCAGCGGACACCGATCGTGGTGGCGGGCGACGGCCGAGTGCTGGGGCGGGTGGCCTGGTGCACGGGTGGTGCGCAAAGCTACTTCGAGGCGGCGATCGCCACCGGCGCCGACGTCTTCGTCACCGGCGAGATCTCCGAGCCGCAGGCGCACCTGGCGCGCGAGACCGGCGTGGCCTTCATCGCCGCCGGCCACCACGCGACCGAGCGCTACGGCGCGCCGGCGGTGGCCGCGCACGTCGCGGCGACCTTCGGTCTCGAGCACCGTTTCATCGAGGTCGACAACCCGGCATGAGAGTCCCTGTGGCACCCCCCGACTGTTTTGAGCAGTCGTTGTGCGCTGCCGTGCATCGCGGGGTGGTCCGGTGAGCGGGCCGCAGATCGCCGCCGCCCGGACGCCACCCTTGCTGGTGACGATGGGCGACCCGTGCGGCATCGGGCCGGAGATCATCGTCGCGGCAGCGCGCCAGCGGGCGCTGGACGACTGCTGTGTGCTCGGTGCGGTCGACGTGCTGCGGCGTGCGGCGGCCGCGGTCGTGGCTGTGACGGGAGACGCGCCACCGATCGCCGTCGTCGAGTCCCCGTCGGACCCGGTGCCGGCGGGCGCCTTGCGCCTGTGGCCCGTGTCCGGGCTGCCGACGGCGCTCGGAGCGTTGCCGATGGGCACCGTCGACGCCCGCGCCGGCGCGGCGGCGGCGCGCTGCATCGAGGCGGCGGTGGGGCAGTGGCGCGCCGGCACCGGTCGTGCGATCGTCACCGCACCGGTCCACAAGGCGGCGCTCGCCGCGGCCGGCGTGCCCTACCCCGGGCACACCGAGATGCTGCAGGCGCTCGCCACCGAAGCCGGCGCCGCCGCGCCGCCGGTGCGCATGATGCTGGCCAACGACGAGTTGCGCGTCGTGCTGGTGACGATCCACCTCGCGCTGCGGGCGGCGATCGACGCGCTCGACTTCGACGCCGTGCACTCGACGCTGCGCATCGCGCACGCGGCGGCCTCGGCCTGGGGCCAGCCCCGGCCGCGCATCGCCGTCGCCGGCCTGAACCCGCACGCCGGCGAGCAGGGGCTGTTCGGCGATGAGGAGATCCGCTTCATCGCCCCGGCGGTACAGGCCGCGCGCGCGGAAGGGATCGACGCCCAAGGCCCGTACCCGCCCGACACGGTGTTCATGCGCGCCCGGCAAGGGGCGTTCGACCTCGTGGTCGCGATGACACACGACCACGGGCTGATTCCGGTCAAGTACCTCGGCGTCGAGCACGGCGTCAACGTGACGCTCGGTCTGCCGTTCGTGCGCACGAGCCCCGACCACGGCACCGCCTTCGACATCGCGGGCACCGGGCAGGCCGACCCCTCGAGTCTGATCGCGGCGCTGGCGATGGCACGCCGGCTGTCCGGCGGCTGAGCGTCGGTTGCGGTTGCGGCGGCGGTTGCGGCGGCGGTGGACGCCGCCGCGGTCTGGCGTCAGGCGGCCGCGAGGGTCGCGAGGTGGTGGCGCGCGCGCGCGGTGGCCCGTTCGAGCAGGTGCGCACCTTCATGGGTGCGCAGGCGGCCCGTCTCGCACAGGCGCACGAGCATGCGCTGGGTCATCGTGATGCTCTGCTGGTGGCGCCCGCCGCGCGTGAAGACGAAGAAGCTGCGCGCCGCGCTGACGTGGCTGAGCTTGACCTTGTCCCAGCTGCCCTGCAGGTGCATCTGGTACGCCACGCCGAGCTGTACCTGGTCGGCCAGCCCGGCGCCCTGGGTCTCGGCCGGCGGTTCGGGCGGCGGCAGCCCGGTGATGTCGATGTCGACCGCGGTCACGGGCGGCTCGGCTGTGGCATCGGGCGGCACCGGAGCGTCCCAGTCGACCCGCGCCTCGTCGACGAGGCCGACACGGGCCTTTTCCTCGGCGCTGAAGCGAGGCATCACGACGGCGTCGGTCAGAACCGGCAGCGAGGCGCCCGCGGGCGGCAGGTCCTCGGCGCGCGGCATCGGGGCAGCCAGCGCGCCTTCGATGCGCTTGGCCAGCATGTTGAAGTCCAGCGTCGCCAGGCCCTTGCCCTTGAGCGACTGCGCGTGCGCTGGCAGCAGCATGCCGAAGAAGGCCTTGCGCGCAAACGAGGGCCAGTCGATCAGGTCCATGCCTTCGTTCAGGCCCTGCATCAGCTTGGGCAGCGTGGCGATGAAGGCCTTGCGTTGCTCCGGCGTGCCCTTCGGTTGCACGCTCATGAAAAGGTCACGGGCCACCTGGCGCAGCCGGGCGAAGGCCTCGCTGCTGCCGCCGTGGCGGCGGTAGGCCTGCATCAGGACCTGGCTCCAGATCTCGGACAGGAAGTCGCGCACGAACTCCGGCCCGTCCAGGCCCTGCAGTTCCGCGTGCAGCTGGGCCGCGTAGTGCTGCGACAGGCGCAGCTCGGTCTCCTTCTCGCCGAGCACGCTCGCCGGGTCGCCGTGCGACTGTGCCTCGGCGTGCGCCATCTCGGCGACGAAGACCTCGAGTTCGCCGAGCTTCGCCTCGTAGACCTCGATCTGGTCGAAGTCGCCCTCGACGATGTCCTGCACCAGCGCACGCACGCGTGAGATGAAGCGCAGGCCGTCGGCACCGTGGAAATCCTCGTAGGCCGCGGCGAGCGACGCGATGCGGTTGACGAAGCGCCGCACCGGGTGTTTGCGCGACGAGAAGAAGGTGGGGTCGCCGAGGGCGGCCCGCAGCACCGGCAGCTGCAGCCGCCCGATCTGGCGCGCCATCTGGGGCGCGACCTTCGGGTCCGACAGGATCTGGTCGAACAGGCTGCCGATGACGTCGATCACCATGTGATCGAGGGCGCCGTTGGAGACCTGCCGAAGCTCGTCCCGGTGCGCTCGGATCAGGTTCGGCGGCACCGCCGCGCCGGTGCCTCCAGCCTCTTGGGCCCAGTCGGTCACCGCATCATCGACGGCCGCCGGATCGAGGTGTGCGAGCCGCCGCAGCAGTGACATCAGCTGGGGGTCGACCTTGCCGATCGGGGTGCCGCCGAGGCCGCCGCGAGCGCTGGAACCCGGACCGGTGCCCGTGCCGGTGCCGGACCCGCTGCCGCGGCCGGAACTGGCGCCCCCGCCGCGCGAGCCACCGCCGCGCGTCGAACCCGATGACGTGCCGGGCGCGTCGAGCAGGCTCGAGGTCGGGTCCGACAGGGAGGTGTAGCCCGAGTGGTGGCGCGAGTGTTCCTGCGTCGTCTTGACGCTCAGGCCCGCCGGCTGCAGCCCCGCATTGCGCAGGTCCGCGACAATGGCGGTATAGGCCTCGCGCAGTTCGGCGCCGAGCAGTCGCGCGAGTTCGTTCAGCAGCAGGGTGGCGATCTCGGGGCGGTCGCTGACGCTGTCGACAGCCTTGGCCACGGCCACGCCGATGACGTCCGGCCGCAGCGGGTTGCGCACGTCGGGTACGTCGCCCAGCACCGAGCCCATGTAGGCGTCGAGCTCGCGCAATTCCCATTCGCAGGCGTGCGCGAGTTCCATCGCGAAGCGCTCGGCCGCGACCTGGCGCTCCACCTCGCGGTCGGCGACGAGCGTCATCGCGTCCCAGCGCGTCGGCCCCGCGCCGGCGCCGCGGGGCACGATCTCGCGCAGGATGCCCTCGTCGATCGCCTCGTTGAACGCCAACACGAAGAACGACGACTTGCGGTTCAGCTCGAACTGGGCCGCGAGCAGCTGATCGCGCTGCGGGGAGCCGGCGACGGACAGCGCGGACAGACCGAGCGCCTCGACCGCGCGGTCTATGGTCGTGCGAACCGCCATCTTGACGCGATGCAGCGCCGCCTCGAGGGCGGCGGGCAGGCGGTGAAAGGCGGGAGCGTTCATTGCGGATCGGGTCGCTATTCCCAGTATCGCGCGCTGCGCGTGCCCGTCATGCGGGTGTCTGCGGGGCTCAGGCCCGGCTTTTCAGCGCATCCGGGAGGCGACGCCAGCATGCGATCTCCTGCGGCCGCCGCCGGAAAGTCCCAAGAGGCGACCCCACGATTGTGCCGCGCGCCGCGTACGCCGCGTGCGCAGCCGGCGGGGCGCCGGCGCCGAAACCGCCTCGGCTAGAATCCCAGGTTGACCCGAACGTGACCTGAATCCCGAGGATCTTCATGAGCGACGCCACCGTCGACCAGAGCCGACGCACCTGGATTGCCATCACCTGCGGCGCCGGTGCCGTTGGGGGGGTGGCCACCGCCGTGCCTTTCGTCAGCACCTTCGCGCCGTCGGAGCGCGCCAAGGCGGCCGGCGCTCCGGTGCGGGTGGACATCGGCAGCCTGGCGCCGGGCGAAAAGCTGACCGTCGAATGGCGTGGCAAGCCCGTGTGGATCGTGCGCCGCACGAAGGAGCAGCTGGCGTCGCTGAAGCTGACCGACGAGCAGGTCGCCGACCCGAACTCCAACCGCACCCAGTACGCGACGCCGACCTACGCGAAGAACGAATGGCGCTCGATCAAGCCGGAGTACTTCGTCGCGGTGGGCATCTGCTCGCACCTCGGCTGCTCGCCGATCCAGAAATTCGAGACCGGCGCGCAGCCTTCGCTGCCGGACGACTGGCACGGCGGATTCCTGTGCCCCTGCCACGGCTCGACCTTCGACATGGCAGGTCGCGTGTTCAAGAACAAGCCGGCGCCGGACAACCTCGAGGTGCCACCGTACATGTACCTGTCGGACACCATGCTGTTGATCGGTGAAGACAAGCAGGCCTGACGCACGGTCGGCACAGCAGCACCACAGAGGGCGAGATGGCTGAATTCAAGGACGCGCCGGCCGGCGCGAGTGCCACCGAGAAGGTCACGGTCTGGTTCGAGAACCGTTTTCCGACTGCATTCGACGAGTACCGCAAGCACCTGAGCGAGTACTACGCGCCGAAGAACTTCAACTTCTGGTACTTCTTCGGTTCGCTGGCACTGCTCGTGCTGGTGATCCAGATCGTCACCGGAATTTTCCTGGTGATGCACTACAAGCCCGACGCGAGCCTGGCCTTCGCATCGGTCGAGTACATCATGCGCGACGTGCCGTGGGGCTGGCTGGTGCGCTACATGCACTCGACCGGCGCCAGCGCATTCTTCATCGTCGTCTACCTGCACATGTTCCGCGGGATGATCTACGGCAGTTACCGCAAGCCGCGCGAGCTGGTCTGGATCTTCGGTTGCCTGATCTTCCTGTGCCTGATGGGCGAGGCCTTCTTCGGCTACCTGCTGCCGTGGGGCCAGATGTCGTACTGGGGCGCGCAGGTGATCGTCAACCTGTTCGCGGCCATCCCGTTCGTCGGCCCTGACCTGGCGTTGCTGATCCGCGGCGACTACGTGGTCAGCGACGCGACGCTGAACCGCTTCTTCGCCTTTCACGTGATCGCGCTCCCGCTGGTGTTGATCGGGCTGGTGGTGGCTCACCTGCTGGCGCTGCACGACGTCGGCTCGAACAACCCGGACGGCGTGGAGATCAAGGCCCACAAGGACGCCGCGGGGCGGCCGCTGGACGGCATCCCGTTCCACCCGTACTACACGGTGCACGACATCGTCGGCGTCGCCGTGTTCCTGTTCCTGTTCAGCGCGGCGGTCTTCTTCGCGCCGGAGATGGGCGGCTACTTCCTCGAATACAACAACTTCATCCCGGCCGACTCGCTGACGACGCCGGCCCACATTGCGCCGGTGTGGTACTTCACGCCGTATTACTCCATGCTGCGCGCGACCACCGACACGATGGTCAATGTGTTTGTCGGGCTGGTCGGGCTCGCCGGCGTGGCTGGCGTGCTGATGGCGCGCGGCGCGGGGGCGAAGATCGCCGTCGTCGTCGTCGCGGCGGTCGCGGCGCTGCTGCTGAAGACCTTCGACGCCAAGTTCTGGGGCGTCGTCGCGATGGGTGGTGCGGTGATCATCATGTTCTTCCTGCCGTGGCTGGATCGCAGCCCCGTCAAGTCGATCCGCTACCGTCCGGGCTGGCACCGCTGGATGTACGGCCTGTTCGTCATCGACATGTTCGTGCTCGGCTACCTGGGCATCGAACCGCCATCGGAGATGCGGACGCTGATCGCGCAGGTGGGCACGCTGTTCTACTTCGGCTTCTTCGTGCTGATGCCCTGGTGGAGCCGGATCGGGGAGTTCAAGCCGGTGCCGGACCGCGTGACGTTTCACGCGCATTGATGGTGATGATGATGATTCCGACGGTGAGCCGGAGCCCGAAGCCGATGAATGCGATCCACAGAATCCTCCTCGCGCTGGCATCGGCGCTGTGCCTGCTGGGCGGCGGCGTGGCGCAGGCTGCCAGCGAAGGCATCGCGTGGGACAAGTTCCCGACCGAGCGGCTGATCGATGACGCGGCGCTGCAGCGCGGCGCCAAGCTGTTCACCAACTACTGCCTGAACTGCCACGCTGCGGAGCACATGCGCTTCAACCGGCTGCGCGATATCGGGCTGACCGAGGCGCAGATCGAGGAGAACCTGATCCTCAACGGCGCCAAGGTCGGTGAGACGATGAAGGTGGCGCTGGACCCGAAGCAGGCCAAGGCCTGGTTCGGCACCGCGCCGCCCGACCTCACGGTGATCGCGCGTTCGCGCTCGGTGGCCGGGAAGGGCAGCGGGGCCGACTACCTCTACACCTACCTGCGCAGCTACTACCGCGACGACACCAAGGCCACCGGATGGAACAACCTCGCGTTTCCGAGTGTGGCGATGCCGCACGCGCTGTGGGAGTTGCAGGGCGAGCAGCGCGCCGTCTACGCCGAAGTCGTGGATCCGCACGACCGCGAGAAGAAGGTGCACGTTTTCAAGGGCTTCGAGCCGATCACCGCCGGGTCGATGACGCCGGCGCAATACAACGAGGCGGTGGCCGATCTGGTCGCGTATATGCAGTGGATGTCCGAGCCGGTGCAGGCCGAGCGGGTGCGTCTCGGCGTGTGGGTGCTGTTGTTCCTGGCGGGGTTCATCATCATCGCCTGGCGCCTGAATGCATCCTTCTGGAAGGACATCAAGTAGAGCGTCCGGCTCCTCCTGGACGCCACTGCAGGGCCGCGAGCGCAGCGGTTGCCGCAGCCACCGCGGCGTGCGTTGTTTTCCGGGCCCGTCGGGCCCACCTGTTGACTGGGAGTCCAACACCATGATGGTGCTTTATTCCGGGACCACCTGTCCCTATTCGCACCGCTGCCGGTTCGTCCTGTTCGAGAAGGGCATGGACTTCGAGATCCGCGACGTCGATCTCTTCGCCAAACCGGAAGACATCGCGCTGATGAATCCGTACAACGAGGTGCCGATCCTGGTGGAGCGCGACCTCATCCTGTACGAGTCGCACATCATCAACGAGTACATCGACGAGCGCTTCCCGCACCCGCAGCTGATGCCGGGCGACCCGGTGGCGCGCGCGCGCGTGCGGCTGTTCCTGTTCAACTTCGAGAAGGAACTGTTCGCCCATGTGAACCTGCTCGAGGGGCGCAGCGCCAAGGCCAACGACAAGCAGCTCGAGCGCGCGCGCACGCAGATCCGCGAGCGGCTGCTGCAGCTGGCGCCGATCTTCCTGAAGAACAAGTACATGCTGGGTGACGACTTCTCGATGCTCGACGTCGCGATCGCGCCGCTGCTGTGGCGCCTGGACTACTACGGCATCGACCTCAGCAAGAACGCCGTTCCGTTGCTGAAGTACGCCGAACGCATCTTCTCGCGGCCGGCGTACATCGAGGCGCTGACGCCGTCCGAGAAGGTGATGCGCAAATAGATCGGCGGGCGGGCACGATGGCCACCAAGCCACCCGGCGGCGACAACCAGGGCACCTCGACGCGGCCGTACCTGCTGCGCGCGTTGCACGACTGGTGCACCGACAACGGCTTCACGCCGTACGTCGCCGTGCACGTCGACGCCAGTGTGCAGGTGCCGCTGGAGTACGTGAAGAACCAGGAGATCGTCCTCAACATCGGCTTCGAGGCCACGTCCGGACTCAAGCTGGGCAACGAGCTGATCGAGTTCCGGGCCCGTTTCGGCGGCTCCGCCCGCGACATTGCCGTGCCGGTGGACCACGTCGTCGCGATCTACGCCCGCGAGAATGGGCAGGGCATGGCGTTCCCGGCGCCTGCCGACGGCGGCGGCGCGACGTCGGGCGCCGCCCCCGGCCCGCGCAGCCTGCGGCTCGCGCGCTCCGACGGCGACGAACCCCACGCGCAGACGGCTCCGGAGCCGGAGCCGCCGCGGGCGGTCGTGTCCGAGGACGATCCGCCGCCCGATCCGGCGCCGCCCGCCGGGCGGCCGGCCCTCAAGCGCGTCAAGTAGCCGGCGCGGCCGGGGCGCTGACGTCGCGGTCCGCCGCCTAGAATGGCGCGCTCGGCGCCACGCGCCCGGCAACCCCTGGCCGGCTTAGCTCAGCTGGTAGAGCACCCGCCTTGTAAGCGGAAGGTCGTCCGTTCGATTCGGACAGCCGGCACCATTGATTCATCGGAGTCTGCGGGGGTAGTGATCACTGAGAATCCTTGATGCGTGCCGATACCACAGGATCCATGCCATGCAGCGACGAACGATCACCACCGGCCTCATTTGCTGGGGCGGGCTGTGCGGGCTGTCCGCCGGGACGACGGCACGCGCTGAAAGCATCAGCCAGGGCGATGCCGTGCTCGGCGTCCGAGCAGCGCTCGAACGGGGCGCGGCTTCGGCGGTCAGCCTGCTGGGCAGGAGTGGCGGCTTCCTGGACAACCCGAAGGTGCGCATCCCCTTGCCGGGCTTTCTGAAAGAGATCGCCAAACTGGCGAAGTTCACCGGTCAGCAACATCGCGTCGATGAACTCGTCACCGCGATGAACCGCGCCGCCGAGGCCGCCGTACCGGAAGCCAAGGCGCTACTGATGAGCGCCGTCAAGTCCATGAGCGTGCAGGACGGCAGGAAGATCCTGACCGGGGGCGACAACTCGGTGACGGAGTTCTTTGCCAGCAAGACGAAGGCACCGCTGCGCGTCAAGTTCCTGCCGATCGTGACCAAGGCGACGGAGAAGGTTTCGCTCGCCGAAAAGTACAACGCGCTCGCGGGCAAAGCGGCGTCGACCGGCCTGGTCAAGAAGGACGACGCCAACATCCAGCAGTACGTGACCGGCAAGGCGCTCGACGGCCTGTACCTGATGATCGGCGAAGAGGAACGCAAGATCCGGCAGGATCCGATCGGCACCGGCAGCGCGATCCTCTCGAAAGTATTCGGCTCACTCAGGTAGTCGCGTTGCCCGCGTCATCGCGGCCACACCGCCGGTCACGGCGCGTGCCGTCGGACCCGAACGCGGATCGGCAGTTGGGTCCAGCCCTGTTCCGTCAGCGTGGCGCTCAGCGCCGGCAGGCACTGGCGCAGCTTGGCGGCGACCGAGCCGCTGGACGCGAGCAGCAACCATTGCTCGTCGTCGATCGGACCCGGTTGCACGGCGCCGGCCAGCCCTGCCGGCAGTGCCGCACGCGCGGCCGCCCAGCGCGCTTCGGACTCCCGTACCCGTTGCAGCAGCGCGGCCAGCGGCGCGCTCTGCCGCAGCGCCTCGGTCAGCGGCAGGCTGGGGGCGGACGAAGTTGGGCGCGACATGGTTCAGTGTAGGTTGCGGCGCGTCCGGTCCGGCAGGCGCGCCGCCCGCGGTTTGGCCAGGGCCTCGTCTGCGGTCTGGGCAGGTCGTCGCGGGCCAGGGCAACGCCGCCGCTCCAGACCCCGGGTGATAAACTGAGCGGTTGGGCGTTCTGCCGCGGGCTTTTGTTCGCGTATTCCGCCCTCATCTGAGCACATCCGACGACTCCCGGGGAACGCGCCGCGTCGAGCGCCGCGGCATCTCCCCGGCGGCGCGCCCGCAGCGGACAAGACGCGGGCGCCGCCGCCCTCCAGCCCCAGGCGGTGACGCAGCCCATGTTTCCCAAGATCCTCACCCAGATATTCGGCAGCCGCAATGACCGCCTGCTGAAGAGCTACCGCCAGACCGTCGAGCGCATCAACGCGCTGGAGCCGCAGTTCGAGGCTCTTGACGACGCCGCGCTGCGGGCCCTTACCGACACCTTCAAGCAGCGGCTGACCGATGGCAGCACGCTCGACGCCCTGTTGCCCGAGGCCTTCGCCGTCGTGCGGGAGGCTGGCAAGCGCGCGCTGAAGATGCGCCACTTCGACGTCCAGCTGGTGGGCGGCATCGCGCTGCACGAGGGCAAGATCGCCGAGATGCGAACCGGCGAGGGCAAGACGCTGGTCGCCACGCTGCCGGTGTACCTGAACGCGCTGTCCTGCAAGGGCGTGCACGTCGTCACCGTCAACGACTACCTCGCCGCGCGCGACGCCGAGTGGATGGGTCGCCTGTACAACTTCCTCGGCCTGACCGTCGGGGTCAACGTGCCCGGGCTCAGCCGCGCGCAGAAGCAGGATGCGTTCGGCGCCGATGTCACCTACGGCACCAACAACGAGTTCGGCTTCGACTACCTGCGCGACAACATGGTCTACGAGGTCGCCGACCGCGTGGCGCGCGGCTTGAACTACGCGATCGTCGACGAGGTCGACTCGATCCTGATCGACGAGGCGCGCAC
>JBDTUO010000045.1:0-12693 GCA_040007675.1 Rubrivivax sp. | reverse complement strand
CTGATCGAAATCGACCACGTCACCTTCGGCTACGACGGTCGACGCACGATCCTGAACGACCTCTCGCTGCAGTTCGAGCGCGGCAAGGTCACGTCCATCCTCGGGGGCTCGGGCTGTGGCAAGACCACGCTGTTGCGGCTGATCGGCGGCGTGCACGCCCCCGGCCGCGGGCAGGTGCGCTTCGACGGCTGGGTGATCGACCTGCGCGACAAGGCGGGCATGCACGCGCTGCGTCGGCGCCTGGGCATGCTGTTCCAGTTCGGCGCGCTGTTCACGGACCTGAGCGTGTTCGAGAACGTCGCGTTTCCGCTGCGCGAGCACACCGAACTGCCCGAAGCGATGATCCGCGACATCGTGCTGATGAAGCTCAATGCGGTCGGCCTGCGCGGTGCGGCCGGCCTGCGCATCTCCGAGGTATCGGGCGGCATGGCGCGCCGCATCGCGCTGGCCCGCGCGATCGCGCTCGACCCCGAACTGATCATGTACGACGAGCCCTTCGCCGGCCTCGACCTGATCTCGATGGGCGTGGCGGCCACGCTCATCCGGACGCTCAACGACACCACCGGCGCCACCTCGCTCGTCGTCTCGCACGACGTGCACGAGTGCATGGCGATCTCCGACTGGGTCGTGCTGATGGCCAACGGCGGCCGCATCGTTGCCCAGGGCACGCCCAAGGCGTTGATGGATTCGGACGACCCCGAGGTGCGGCAGTTCGTGCGCGGCGAGCCGGACGGGCCGGTCAAGTTCCACTATCCGGCGCCCGCGTTGGCGGTCGACTTCGGGGTCGGGCCGTGAGACCGCGCGCCCGCGGGCCGTGGCGCTGCGCCGCGGCAACCCGATGAATCCGGTCGCGGCGCTGGGCGCCTGGACGCTCAAGGTGACGCAGGGCTGGGGCCGGGCGGCGCTGTTCTTCGTCGAGCTGCTGCGGGCGCTGCCGGGCGCGCTGCGGCGCTTCTACCTGGTCGTGCATCAGGTGCACGCGATCGGCAACCGTTCGCTGCTGATCATCGCGGCCTCCGGTCTCGCGGTGGGCTTCGTGCTCGCGCTGCAGATGTACTACGCGCTCGTCACCTACGGGGCGGCCCAGAGTCTGGGCCTGATCGTCAACCTGTCCCTCGTGCGCGAACTCGGGCCGGTCGTCACGGCGCTGCTGTTCGCCGGCCGTGCCGGCACCTCGCTGACCGCCGAGATCGGGCTCATGAAGGCCGGCGAGCAGTTGTCCGCGATGGAGCTGATGGCGGTCGACCCGCGCCAGCGCGTGCTGGCGCCGCGGTTTCTCGGCGGCATCGTGTCGATGCCCCTGCTCGCCGCATTGTTCTCGGCGGTCGGCATCCTCGGGGCCTGGCTGGTGGCGGTCGGGCTGATCGGCGTCGACGCGGGCAACTTCTGGTCCATCATGCAAAGCGGTGTCGACGTCTGGCGCGACGTCGGCAACGGTCTCGTCAAGAGCGCGGTGTTCGGCGTCATCTGCACCGCCGTCGCGCTGTACCAGGGTTACGAGACCGAGCCGACGCCCGAGGGGGTCGCGCACGCGACGACGCGCACGGTCGTGGTCTCGTCGCTCGGCGTGCTCGGCACGGACTTCATCCTCACGGCGCTGATGTTCGCCACGCCCTAAGGAGCATTCGACACATGGCAAGAAAGAGAATCGAGATACTGGTGGGCGCCTTCGTGCTGCTCGGGCTGATGGCGCTGGCGTTCCTTGCACTGCAGGCCGCCAACCTCGGCAATTTCGAGCGCGGCAACACCTACACGCTGTCGGCGCGCTTCGACAACATCGGCGGGCTCAAGGCGCGTGCGCCGGTGCGCAGCGCCGGGGTGCTGGTCGGCCGCGTGACGCGCATCGGCCTCGACCCGAAGACCTACCAGGGTGTCGTCTCGCTCGACATCCGCAGCGAGTTCACGTTCCCGAAGGACACTTCGGCCAAGATCCTGACCTCCGGCCTGCTCGGCGACCAGTACATCGGGCTCGAGGCGGGTGCCTCGGAAGAGAACCTCGCCGCCGGGCAGGTGATCACACAGACGCAGTCCGCCGTCGTGCTGGAGAACCTGATCGGCACCTTCCTGTCGCGCAGCGCGGCCGACGCCGGCAGCACGGGGGGGGACGCGAAATGAACCGGCTCGCACTCCCGCTCCGGCGCAGCGCGCTGGCCCTGCTCGCGTCGACACTGCTCGCCGGCGGTTGCGCCACGGTGGCCCAGCCGAACCCGGCCGACCCGCTCGAAGGCTGGAACCGCAGCGTGAGCGGGTTCAACGACGCCATCGACGACGCCGTGCTGCAGCCGGTCGCCCGCACCTACCGTGACGTCGTGCCCGCGTTCGTGCGCACCGGCGTCGGCAACTTCTTCGGCAACCTGGCCGACGGCTGGTCCGCGGTCAACCACCTGCTGCAGGGCAAACTGGAGTCGTCGGCCAACATGTCGGTCCGGTTCGGCCTGAACACCACGCTGGGACTGGCGGGCGTGATCGACATCGCGCGTGAAGCGGGCCTCGAGCCCGAGCGTGAAGACTTCGGCCAGACCCTCGGACGCTGGGGCATCGGCCCGGGGCCGTACCTCGTCTGGCCGCTGCTCGGGCCGTCGACGCTGCGCGACTCCGTGGCCCGCCCGCTGGACACCTACGCCACCTCGCCGGCCCTCTACGGCTTGAGCGAAGCTGAAGTCCTGAACGCCAGCGTGCTCGACCTGGTCCACACCCGCAGTACCTTGCTCGATGCGACCAAGTTGCTCGACAGCGTGGCGCTGGACCGCTATTCGTTCCTGCGCGACGCCTACCTGGCGCGGCGCCGCAACCTGGTCCATGACGGCAACCCGCCGGAGCTGCCGTCGGCGCCTTCGGAGCGCTTCGACCTGCCCGCCCCGCCGGCGGCAGCGGCGTCCGCTGCCCCTGCGAAGTGAACCGGGGGCCGGGCTCGCGCGTTGTACGGCCAGCCTCGAAAAACTGAAGGGAACCCTGTGCCGAAGATTCTGAGACATCTGCTTGCAAGTCTTGCCGTCGTGACGGTCGCATCCGCCAGCGCGCTGCCGGCTGCCGCGGCCACCGCGCCCGACGCGCTCGTGCGCCAGCTGTCGACCGAAGTGCTGGACGCCGTCAAGTCCGACGCCGCGATCCAGGCCGGCGATGTCGGCAAGGTGATCGCGCTGGTCGACGCCAAGGTGCTGCCGTACCTGGACTTCCAGCGCATGACCGCGTCGGCGGTCGGGCGTTCGTGGCGCGAAGCAACGCCCGCACAGAAGGAAAAGCTGCAGGCCGAATTCAAGACGCTGCTCGTGCGCACCTACGCCGGTGCGCTGTCGCAGGTCAAGGACCAGACCGTCCAGATGAAGCCCTTCCGGGGCAATGCGACCGACAACGAGGTCGTCGTGCGCACCGAGATCAAGGGCGGCGCGGAGCCGATCCAGCTCGACTACCGGCTGGAGAAGGCCGCTGACAGCTGGAAGATCTACGACATCAACGTGCTCGGCATCTGGCTCGTCGATCAATACCGCAGCAGCTTCGCGCAGGAGATCAGCGGCGGCGGCCTCGACGGCCTGATCGCCAAGCTGGCGCAACGCAACAAGGCCGGCGGCAAGTGACGGGCAGCACCGCCGAGGCGGTCGCGTCTACCGGCGCCGGCGCCGCTTTTGCGCTGCCGTCGCGCGTCACGCTGGAGGAGGCGACCACCGTGCTGCGCGGGCTCGAGGCCGCCCTCGAGGCCGCGCCGCCAGGCGGCGGTGCGCTGCGCATCGACGCGGCCGGCGTGGTCGAACTCGATACCGCCGCGGTGGCACTGCTGCTGCAGGCCCGGCGGCTCGCGCGGGCGCGCGGGCTCGGCTTCACGCTCACCGGAGCGCCGGATGCGCTGCGGGCGCTGGCCGACCTCTACGGCGTCGAGTCGTTGATCGACGGCGCGGGCCTCGCTGGCCCGCCGTCGTCCGCCGCCGGCCCCCGCGCCGACGCGTCGACCATGTAGCGGCGCTGCCGCAGGTTCCGTTTCATTTCCTGCAGCAGCGGCCGCAGCGCCGCGCTGCCGAGCTGCAGCGCGACGCCGGTCGTCAGGATGTCGACGATCAGCAGGTGCAGCAGGCGCGACACCATCGGGCTGTAACGCTCGAAATCCTCCGGGTGGTCGGCCGCCAGCAGCACGTGGCCCTGCGACTGCGCCAGCTGCGCCAGCGGTGAACCGCTGGCGGTGATGACGATCGTCGTCGCGCCCTTGCGCTGCGCCAGCTCGGCCACGTCGAGCAGGTCGCGGCTGCGGCCGGAGTTGCTGATGATCACGGCGCAGTCGCCGCTGCGCAGCAGCGTGGCACTCATCACCTGCACGTGGCCGTCGCTGACCGCCGTCGCATGCACGCCCAGGCGAAAGAACTTGTGCTGCGCGTCGAGCGCGACGATGCCGGAGTTGCCGACGCCGTAGAAGTCGATCCGGCGCCCGCTGCGACCAGCCTCGGCAAGCAGGGCGATCGCCCGTTCGAAGGCCTGGGGTGCCGCGGCGTTGCGGTACTTCAGCAGCGCGCTGACGGCGTTGTCGACCACCTTGACGATGAGGTCGCGCGGCTCGTCGTCGTCATCGACGGCGCGGTGGACGAACGGAACCCCCTCGTTGACGCTGCCGGCCAGCTTGAGCTTGAAGTCCGACAACCCGTCGTAGCCGACGCTGCGGCAGAAGCGCACGACGGTCGGCTTGCTGACGCCGGAGCGCTCCGCCAAGGTGCCCACCGGCAGCGACGCGAAGCCGCGCGGGTCCGACAGCAGCAGCCGGGCGACGCGCTGCTCCGCCGGCGGCAGTGCGGGGATCGAGGCGCGGATGCGGTCGAGCATGGGATTCTGGCGCCGGGGTCGCGGCCGGGCGCGGTCCCTACTGCTCTTCTTCCCAGCTGCAGCCGTCGCGTGCCACCAGCGCACTGGCGGCCGCCGGGCCCCAGGAGCCCGCCGCGTAGGGGCGCGGTGGCGCCGGGTCGACCGCCCATGCCTCCAGCACCGGCATCACCCAGCGCCAGGCCTGCTCCTGCTCGTCGCTGCGCACGAACAGGTTCAAGCGCCCCGCGATGGCGTCGAGCAGCAGCCGTTCGTAGGCACCGACCCGTGCCGACGGGAAGGCGCGGTCGAAGTCGAGGTCGAGCTGAACCGGCGACAGCCGTTCGTCGTTGCCGGTGCCCTTGGCCGCCAGCAGGTGCAGCTCCAGCCCGTCCTCGGGCTGCAGCTTGATCACGAGCTTGTTGGCGCAGCTGGAGCCGGGGAAGATCGGGTGCGGCACGTCGCGGAACTGGACCACGATCTGCGCATCGCGCGCGACCAGCCGCTTGCCGGTGCGCAGGTAGAACGGCACGCCGGCCCAGCGCCAGTTCCGGACCTCGGTGCGCAGCGCGACGAAGGTCTCGCAGCGGCTGTCGGGCGGAACCTTGACCTCATCGAGGTAGCCCGGCACCGGCTGGCCGTCGACCGTGCCGGCGCGGTACTGGCCGCGCACGACATCGCGCGCCACCGTCTCCGGCGTGAACGGCCGCAGCGACTTCAGCACCTTGAGCTTCTCTTCGCGGATGGCATCGGCATCGTTCGTCGACGGCGGCTCCATCGCCATGATGGTCAGGAGTTGCAGCGCGTGGTTCTGCACCATGTCGCGCAGCGCGCCCGTCTTGTCGTAGTAGTCGCCGCGGGTGCCGACGCCCAGGCTCTCGGCCAGCGTGATCTGGATGTTGGCGATGCTCTCGCGCCGCCACAGCGGCTCGAACAGCGCGTTGCCGAAACGCAGCGCCAGCAGGTTCTGCACGGCGGGTTTGCCGAGGTAGTGGTCGATGCGCAAGGCCTGCGATTCGGAGAAAGAGGCGCGCACGACGCGGTTGATCTCGAGCGCGCTCGCGAGGTCGTGGCCGAGTGGCTTCTCGAGCACGACGCGCACGTTCGGGCCGTTCAGCCCGACGGCGCCGAGCTGCGCGCAGATCACCGGAAACAGGTACGGGCTGGTCGCCAGGTACAGCACGACCGTGTCGGCAGCGCGGACGTCGATCCACTGTTTCAGCCCCGCGTAGTGCTGCGGCTGCGACAGGTCCATGCGGCGGTAGTGCAGCAGCTCGGCGAAGCGGTCGAATTCGCCGTCGTTCGGTCGCTTGGAGGCTTCCACCTCGGCAAACCGCTCGCGGATGAAGGCGCGGTAGTCGTCGTCGCTGCGCTCGTCGCGCGCGACGGCGAGGATGCGGCCGTCCGGCGGCAGCTTGCCGTGCCGGAAGGCCTGGAACAATGCCGGCATCAGCTTGCGCCAGGTCAGGTCGCCGGTGCCGCCGAAGAAGACGAGGTCGAAGGACATTCGCCGCCCGCGCTGCGCGGCGCGGGTGTAACTTTGTTACGTCGGAATGATGCCCGAGGCGCCGGTGCCGGTCAACGCTGCAGCGCGCCTGGCGACCAGGCGGCCGGCGGGGTCAGCGGCCGGGTGCCGATCGGCAGCGTGAACTCCGCGGTCGGCACTGCCTGCGGTCCGGCGAGCGTGGCCGGATCGTCGGCACGGCCGCGCAGCCAGGCGTCGCGGTCGAGCTCGAACGCGAACGACGCCGGGTCGACCAGCGAACGCGCGAGCGCCGGCCAGTTGCCGTCGAACGAACCGGCGCTGCCGAAGGTGAAGATGCCGGCGCCGACGGTCAGGTTGTTGACCGCGCGGATCTGCGTGTCCGGGGTCAGGCGCTCGGGCCAGCTGCGCAGGAACCACGCGAGCAGCGCGTCGCTGACGAAGGTGTTGTGCGACAGCAGCAGCTGGTTGTGCTCCCAGGCCTTGCCTTCAGCGCCGTAGGCGATCATCACCGGGTTCTGGGTGTCGGCACTCTGCCCGATGATGTTGCCGATGACGACCGCCTCGCCGCCGTTCGGCAGATCGATCTCGTACGATGCGCCGCCGCCCGGGCCGTCGACGATCAGGTTGTAGCCGATGAAGCTGCGGCGCGCGCGTGACTTGATCAGGTGACCTTCGAAGCCGCCGTGAAAGCGGCTGCCGGTGATGCGCATGCTGGCGATGCGGCCCACGTACAGCAGGTGCGGCAGGCCGCCGACGCGGTGCGGCGCCTGCACGAATTCGCTGTCCTCGATCACCAGCTCGGCGTCGCCGAAGTTCGCCGTCAGCAGGCCCATCTCGTTGTCGGCGAAACGGCTGCGCCGCACCGTCAGGCGGCCCTTCTCGAACCGGATGCCGGCGCCGTTGGCGTCGGGCGCGCGATGGCCACGGAATTCGAGGTTCTCGATCGTGACGTCGCCGTCGCGCACGACCAGCGCCGCCTTGTCTTCCGTGAGCCGGTCGCCGCCTTCGATCACCGGGCGAGGCTCCAGCCCGCGGATCGTCAGGCGCTTCTGGCCGATGACGCCGCCTTCGCCCTTGTAGGTGCCGGGCAGGACCTCGACGGTGTCCCCGTCCGCGGCCTCGGCCAGCGCCCGCGACAGCGCCATCGGCGCGCCACCCGGCCCGACGAGCCAGGTGCGCGCCGCGGCAC
Source organism: Rubrivivax sp. (assembly GCA_040007675.1). Taxonomy (GTDB): domain Bacteria; phylum Pseudomonadota; class Gammaproteobacteria; order Burkholderiales; family Burkholderiaceae_C; genus Rubrivivax. Next base: position 5,239 of record JBDTUO010000045.1, on the reverse strand, counting down.
CGGAATGCACGACCACGAGGGTCAGCGCCAGCAGGGCGGCGCGGAGCGGGTGGAACCCGCCCGGAAGGTGGATCGGCATGCGGCGGTGGTCGATGGGAACACCGAAGTATGTCAGCGCCGCGACCGCTGCGCTGCCGCCGTCGGCGGCCCGGCCTGCGGTTTAATGCGCCATGAACCAGCTCGACGCCCTCCAGCGGCACAGCGTCGTCGCCACCGACGCCCGAGACTGCCTGGAACCGGCGATCTGCGCGCCGCGCGACGCGACGACCCACCGCGCGCTGATCCTGAAGGCGATCCAGCAGCCCGACTGCTCGCCGCTGTGGGATCAGGCCGTGGCCGCGCATCGGGGCGAGCCGCTGGACGCGGTCGTCGACGCGCTGCTGGTGCGCTTCGGAGGCGAGATCGTGAAGGCGGCGCCGGGTCGCGTGAGCACCGAGCTCGACGCGCGGCTGGCGTTCGACGCTGCGGCCTCGGTGGCGCGTGCGCGCCACCTGATCACGCTGTACGAGCGCCACGGCATCGAGCGCGAGCGGGTGCTGATCCAGCTGGCGTCGACGTGGGAGGGCATCCAGGCGGCGCACGCGCTCGAACGTGAAGGCATCCACTGCACGCTGACGCTGCTGTTCGCGTTCTGCCAGGCGGTCGCCTGCGGCGATGCCGGCGTCACGCGGGTCTCGCCGTCCGTCGGGCGCATCGACGACGGCTCCAGGCAGGCGGTGGGATCGGACGGGGACGCGCCCGCGAAGCCCGGCTCGAACGATCCCGGCGTGCGCACCGTGACCCGCATCTGGCGCTACTACAAGCACTTCGAGATCGCCACCGAGGTCAACGCGGCGGACTTTCGCCACACCGGCCAGATCCAGGCGCTGGCCGGCTGCGACCTGCTGACGATCAGCCCCGAGCTGCTGGCCGAACTGCAGGCCGCACCCGGCCCGGTGCCGCGCGTGCTGGACCCGGTCGAGGCCCGGGCGACTGACGACGTGCACGCGGTCAGCGTCAACGAGGCGGGTTTTCGCTGGGCGATGAACGAAGACGCGATGGCGACGGAGAAGCTCGCCGAAGGCATCCGCGACCTTGCCGCGGATGCCGTCACGCTCGACCGGCTGATCGAAGCAGGCCGCGCGTGATGCGGACGGTGATGCGCTGCGACCGCGCCGAGGCCTGGCCCGCGCTGCGCGGACACTTCGAGGCCCATGGGCGCGATTTCGACCTGCGCGACGCGTTCGTGCGCGACCCCGGCCGGTTCCAGCGCCTCAGCTGGCCCGCGCCGGAGGTGTTCGCCGACCTGTCGAAGAACCTGATCGACACCGCGACGCTGCACTTCCTGCTCGACCTCGCACGCGAGTGCGGCCTCGAGGCCCGGCGCGACGCGATGTTTGCCGGCGCGCCGATCAACACCACCGAAGGGCGCGCGGTGCTGCACACCGCGCTGCGCGCGCCGCCCGGCGCCGGCGCACCCCACGCGGCCGAAGTGCAGGCGGTGCTCGAAGCGATGCTCGCCTTCGCCGAGCGGGTCCGCGACACGGCGGCAAGCGGCATCCGCGACGTCGTCAACATCGGCATCGGCGGCAGCGATCTCGGTCCGGCGATGGTCGTGCCCGCGCTGGATGCGTTTGCGCAGCGCGACCTGCGGCTGCACTTCGTCAGCAATGTCGACGGCCACGACATCACGCCCGTCCTGCGCGCGCTGGATCCGCGGCACACCCTGTTCATCGTCGCGTCCAAGACCTTCACGACGCAGGAGACGATGGCCAACGCGCAGGTCGCGCGCCAGTGGTTCCTGGACCAGGGCGGCGCCGAAAGCGACATCGCGCGCCATTTCGTCGGCACGACCACCAACCTCGAGGCCGCGGCCGCGTTCGGCATCGACACGACCTTCGGTTTCTGGGACTGGGTGGGCGGCCGCTTTTCGCTGTGGAGCGCGATCGGGCTGCCGATCGCGATCGCGGTCGGCGCCGCGCACTTCCGGGCGTTGCTCAGCGGCGCCTACGCGATGGACCGCCATTTCGCCGAGGCGCCGCTGGCCGACAACGTGCCGGTCTTGCTCGGCCTGCTCGACGTCTGGTACCGCAACTTCCACGGCTTCGGCAGCCGCTCGGTCGCGCCCTACCACCAGGGCCTGGCACGCTTGCCCGCGTACCTGCAGCAGCTCGAGATGGAGTCCAACGGCAAACGTGTGGACGCGCAGGGAGACCCGCTGCCCTTCGCGACCAGTCCGGTCGTGTGGGGCGAGCCGGGCACGAACGGCCAGCACGCGTACTTCCAGATGCTGCACCAGGGCAGCGACGTGATTCCGGTCGAGTTCATCCTCGTCAAGACGCCGTCGCACGCCTACCCGGACCTGCACGCGAAGCTGCTCGCCAACGGCCTGGCGCAGAGTCAGGCCCTGATGCTCGGCAAGACCGCCGACGCGGCGCGCGACGAGCCCGCGCCGACCGCGTCGGCACAGGTCGACCGTGACGCGCTCGCGCGCCAGCGCAGCTTCCCGGGCAACCGCCCGAGCACGACCTTGCTGCTGGACGCGCTGACGCCGCGCGCGCTCGGTGCGCTGATCGCGCTCTACGAACACCGCGTCTTCACGAGCGGCGCGCTGTGGGGCATCAACAGCTTCGACCAGTGGGGTGTCGAACTGGGCAAGGCGCTGGCGAGCCGGTTGTTGCCGCGCCTGGTGGGCCCGAGGAGTGGCGACACCACGGGGCTGGACGGCTCGACCGCCGGCCTGCTGGAACGGCTGCGCGCGCCGGGTTGAACCGGAGCGCCGGCAGCGCCTCGTTCAGGCCGCTGCCAGCCCGCGCACGCCTTGGTGCGCCGTCTCGAAGCCCTGGGCAAGCACGGCCGACTTCCAGGCGTCGGTGTCGGTGTAGAAGGCCGCCAGCGTGCGGGGCTTGATGGCGTCACGCCGCGCGCCCGCGGCTTCGGGGTGGTTCTCGAGCCATTGGTCGGCGCGCAGCGCGCTCATCACCTCGTCCAGCGGCAGGGTGCCGTATTCGAGCGCGATTCCGGTGTACTCGGCCTGCGGGCATTCTTCGTAGGCCGCGAGCCACATCATCCCGCGGATGCGCGCCGAGGTCGACGAGTCGTCGTAGATCGACGTGATGCCGTCACCCCACCAGGCACGCGCGCGTGCCAGCGCGGCGGCATCGTCGCGGCAAGCGAAGATGCGTTCGCCGACGCCACTCGGGCCGAGGCCGGTGTGCAGGTCGATCCAGCCCAGCCTGCGGCAGCGGCGGCCATGGTCCTGCAGCACCTGGCGCAGCGACTGCTGGCTCCACGTCGGTGCGCGCCCGCCGTAGAACAGGCCTTGCGGGTGCTCGTGCTGGCCGCCGCTGATGGCGGCCTGCAGCGCGCGGGCACCTTGCGTGGCGGCGTAGCCCATCAGCCTGGCGTCGGCCTGCGCTGACGGCCACTCGTGCGGCACGATCCACGGTGCCAGTTCGTCGTAGCCCGGGTTGGTCGGCAACTCGGCGTGGAAGTCGTGGAAATTGCGATTCAGGTCGACGTTTTCGTGCGTCGTCCGGCGCCACCACGAAAAGCCCCAGGGGTTGAGCGCGTGCAGGTGCAGCACCGCCACTCCCGCCGCGAGCGCAGCGCGGTGGAAGTCGGCGTCGGCCAGCAGCGCGCGCTGCACGCCGGCGCCGCACGCGCCCTCGACGCCGTGGCAGCCGCTGCTGATCACCAGCACCGCGGGCGCATCCGCCGGGCCCGCGCGGGCGACGTCCAGCGCCAGTGCCTCGCCGTCGACACCGCGCAGCGGGTGGGGGATCGAGTGCAGTTCGAGTCCGGCCGCCTCGGCCCCCTGCAGAAACCCGGCGCGGGCCTGCGCGTAGCTCGGCGTGAAGGCGCGCAGGTCCTCGGCGCGCGCCGCCGGGCCGCGCGGCGGCGGTGCGTCGCTCACGGGCGCGGGGTCGACAACCAGCGCTCGGCCAGGCGCACCCACGCGGTGGCGCCGAGCGGAATCAGGTCGTCGTTGAAGTCGTAGCTCGGGTTGTGCAGCATGCACGGGCCGAGGCCGTGGCCGCCGTCGCGGTGGGCACCGTCACCATTGCCGATCAGGAAGTAGCAGCCGGGTTTGGCTTGCAGGAAATAGCTGAAGTCCTCGGCGCCCATCGTCGGCTCGAAGTCCAGCACGTGGTCGGCGCCGACCACGTCCGCCAGCGCCGCGCGCGCGAACTCGGTCTCCGCCGCATGGTTCACGGTCGGCGGGTAGTTGCGCCGGAACTCGAAGTCGCACTCGACCTCGAACGCCGCGCAGGTGGCTTCGGCGACCTGCTGCATCCGGCGTTCGATGAGGTCGAGCACCTCCGTCGTGAAGGTGCGCACCGTGCCCTGCAGCTCGCAGCTCTCCGGGATCACGTTGGTCGCCTCGCCGGTGTGGATCATCGTCACCGAGATCACCGCGGTGTCGAGCGGGCGCTTGTTGCGCGTGACGATGGTCTGGAAGGCCTGCACCATCTGGCAGGCCACAGGCACCGGGTCGAGGCCGAGGTGCGGCATCGCGCCGTGGGCGCCCTTGCCGCGGATCGTGATCTTGAACTCGTTCGAGCTCGCGAACACCGGACCGCTGCGCAAGGCGAACTGGCCCACCGCCATGCCCGGCCAGTTGTGGGCGCCGAAGATCGCCTCCATCGGGAATTGCTCGAACAGGCCGTCCTTCATCATCTCGCGCGCGCCGCCGCCGCCTTCTTCGGCCGGCTGGAACACGAGGTAGACGGTGCCGTCGAAGTTGCGGTGCCGCGCCAGGTGCTTGGCGGCGGCGAGCAGCATCGCGGTGTGGCCGTCGTGGCCGCAGGCGTGCATCCTGCCCGGGTGCCGGCTCGCGTGTTCGAAGCGGTTGTGTTCGGTCATCGGCAGCGCGTCGATGTCGGCACGCAGGCCGACCGCGCGCTCCGAACTGCCGTTCTTGATGATGCCGACGACGCCGGTGGTGCCCAGTCCGCGGTGGACAGGGATGCCCCAGTCGGTGAGCGCCTTGGCGATCAGGTCCGCGGTGCGGACCTCCTCGAAACACAGCTCCGGGTGGGCATGGATGTCGCGCCGCAGGACGCTGATGGACTGGGCGTCGGCGAGGATGGATTCGATGAGCTGCATGGGGCGGCGCACGACGGTTGACAAGGGGAAATCGAGTGTACGCCGCGCTGCCGCCCGAGCCACCCCGCCCGCGCGGCGGGAGGACAGCGAGACTGGCGGGACTAGCGCCGCACCTTGCCGTCGCCGGTCAGCATCGACAACTCGACGAAGT
>JBDTUO010000044.1:0-12736 GCA_040007675.1 Rubrivivax sp. | reverse complement strand
CTGAAGGCGGCTGAGCGTGTCTTACTCGGACATTTCATCGGCCTACGATCAGTTGGCTGAGCGCTGGATCGGCGGCAATTGCATCGGCTTGCGCGGGTAGCCAGTCCGCCTGGCTCGAGGCTCTGGTCCGCGGTGCCCCCGTCGCCGCGGGCGACCGGGGTGCCACCTTGCCAACGCCGACCGGCGGCTGCGCGCTCAGAAACTCACCGACGCGTTCAGGTACAGGGTGCGCCCACGCGGGTCGTAATACCGGTCGTCGTAGCCGAACATCTGACCCTTGCTCAGGCCGCCGTCGGCGAGCGACAGCGGCGGCTCCTTGTCGAGCAGGTTGAGCACGCCGGCCGTCAGGCTGACGCTGCGCGTGACCTCCCAGCGGGTCTGCCAGTCGAGCGTGTAGTACGGCTTCACCTTGAGCCGCACCGTCTCGAAGGTGCCGCTGAGCGTGCCGTCCGGGTTGTAGAGCTCGGCGTCGTAGGCGGCGTCGCGGTAGCCCGACTTGAAGTTGAAGCCTGCCGTGTGCGTGAACGCGCCCATCTTCAGCGAGCTGGTGACCTTTCCCTGCCAGCGGAACGCGGAGAATCCGAGCTCGGCATTGTTGCCGATCGGATCGAAGTAAGGACCGTCGATCAGCAACTGCTCCTTGTCGCGCAGCATGTAGGTGGCCGAGAAGTTGGTCGTCCACGGTCCGAAGCGCGTCTCGGTTCGAGCGGTCGCCTCGAAGTCGATGCCGGTGTAGAACGACTTGCCGAGGTTCTGGTTGCTCGCATTGAAGGCCAGGTAGCGGTTGCCGGTCGACACCTCGTCGAACGTCGTCCACGCGCCCGGGTATTGCAGCGGATGGGCGAAGACCTCGTCCTCGGTGATCTGGCCGAAGACGTCGCTGATCGCGACGTACCAGAGATCGGCCCCAAAGCTGAAGCCGGGCGTCGGCTCCATGCGGAAACCGATCGTCGCCTGCTTCGACTTCTCCGGCTTCAGAAGCGGGTTGCCGCCGGCGAACTGCTCGTACTGCGTACCGTTCGGCCGGCACAGCGCGCCCAGGCTCGTCGCGACCGCGAGCAGGTCCGGCGTGCAGTCGTACGGTGAGCTGGTGACGCCGAAGAGTTGCGCCGATGCGTTGAGCTGCGGCACCGTCGGTGCCTTGAAGCCGGTGCCAACGGAGCCCCGGACGAGGAACTGGCGGTTCGGCGTCCAGCGAAAGGACAGCTTGCCGGTGGTCGAGTTGCCGACGTCGGAGTAGTGGTCGTAGCGAACGCCGGCGCCCAATTCCAGCGTCTTCGTCACCGGCGCCGCCAGCTCGGCGAAGGCGCTCGTGACGCCGCGGTCGGCGCTGTACGGGATCGTGGTCGCTTCGTCGCCGAAGCGCACGTCCGCCAGCAGGCCGTTGTCCGGGTCGGCCGGCGTGCCGGCCACCGGGTCGGCCAGCAGGCCCTGCGCGAACGCGCTCGGCTTCGACTGGAACTTCTCCTTGTAGTACTGCACGCCGACGCCGATCTGCAGCGGGCCGCCGGGCAGGTCGAACAGGCCGCGCGAGCCGGTGACTTCGACCGACGACAGCTTGGAGGTGCCGCCGTCCCAGTAGCCCCGGTAGTTGATCGCGTCGAGCCCGGCCTGCCCTTCGGCGGTTTGCTGGCCCGGACCGACGAACGGGTTGATCAGCCCGGAGTTGAGAAGGTTCGTAAAGGCGCGCGCACCGGGGTAGCCGCTGATGTTGCCGCGCACCTTGCTTTCTGACTGCGTCAGCGCGGTCCGGTAGTCCCAGCCGGCCAGCCCGCCTTCGAGTGACAGCGAGCCGAACAGGAAGTCGGCCTTGTCGTCGCTGACGCGCTTGCCGAGGTCCGACACGCGGTAGAACGCGGTCGTGTCCTGCGTGATGCCCAGCGGCAGCAGGTAGGTGTCGTGCAGCGCGGTGCCGGCCGCGACGTTGACGCCGCCGGGCACCGGCGCGATGCGCGCGATGCTGTGGTTGGTCGACCACAGCAGGTCGCCCTTGAACAGGTGGTTGTCGCCGAGCTTGGCCGTGAGCGCGGCCGACGCGCTCTTGCGTTCGCGCACCGGGAAGATCTCGAGCTCGGTCTGGAAGTCGAAGTAGCACGCGGTGGTGGCGCTCGCCGGGTCGAACACGCGGACGTTCTGCGGCGGGCATTCGTTGTTGACGAGGAAGTACGGGCTGACGACGTTGCCGGCGTCGTCGAGCACGTTGGCCGGGATGCCGCGCGGCGAGCCGAGGAAGGCCTGGTACTTCTGCCCCTTGTAGTTGAAGTCGATGACGCCGGTCTTGACGAAGTCGCGGTCGACCGAATCGAGCTGGGTGCGCTTGTCGTAGGCGGCCGCGAGCACGACGTTGAAGCCGTCGCGGTCGAGATCGCCGAAGCCCTTGGTGGCGCCGATGCGCGTCTCGCGCGCGCCCTTCGTCGGTGCGCTGACGCCGACCGTGATGCTGCCCTCGGTCGTGTTGCGCTTGGTGATGAAGTTGACGACGCCCGCGATCGCGTCCGACCCGTACTGCGCCGCGGCGCCGTCGGTCAGCACCTCGATGCGGTCGATCGCGTTGACCGGGATCGAGTTCAGGTCGACCGCGGCGGCCGAGCCGGTGAGCGTCTGGCCGCCGAACTGCGCCAGCCGCTTGCCATTGAGCAGCACCAGCGTGCGCGTCTCTCCGATGTTGTGGATCGAGACGCCCGAAAAGCCGAAGGTCGCGCCGCCGACGCCGGCCGCCTCGTGCGTCGACCCTTGCACGACAGCAAGCCGTTGCAGCAGGTCGACCGTGGAGGTGGCGCCGGAGCGCTCGATGTCCTCTCGCCTGAGGATCTGCACCGGCAGCGCGGTCTCGGCGTCGATGCGCCGGATCGCCGAGCCGGTGATCTCGATGCGCTGCGGCTCGGTCTGCGCCGCGGCCAGGCTGCCGACCAGCGTCAGCGCGGCGGCCAGGGCCAGCGGGTGGGGGCGATGGGGCATGGTCGGTCTCCTGCAGTCGTCGGCGATGCAGGGCAGTCTCGATGCGTAACCTTTTCGCCACGCGCTGTCATCGATGCGGTGGGCGCCGGCGCCCTCGGTCGCGCTCGCACAGCGTGTGGCCGGCGCGCGACAGCAGGCGCGGCGCCGGGGGTCCGCGTGACCGTTCAGTGACCGCGGTTACCGCCGCGCGGCGGCGGCGTCAGGCCGGCGGCAGCGTGCTGACGCCGGACGCGCCCGAGGCGCCAGCGGCGTCGGCCGGCCATTGCAGCCCGACCGCCGAGATGTGCGCGCCGTGCATCGCGCGCACCACCACGCGGGCCGACCCGTGCGCGACCGCATCGCCCATCACCGGCGGCGTGCGCAGCGTGCGCGTCAGCCAGGCTGCCAGCGTCTCGCCCGGCGGCCCATCGACCGGCGGCAGCGCGTAGAAGCCGAACACCGCCGCCACCGCCGCGTCCGGGTCGAGCACGAAGTCGCCGTAGACGCGGCGCTGCGCCCGTTCGTCGTCGGGCGACGGCAGGTTCAGGTTCAGCCGGTGCGCCAGCCAGCCGAGCGTGGTGCCCTGCAGCACCAGCGACGCCAGCACGACGACGAAGGCCAGGTCCAGCAACTGCAGCGCGCCCGGCACCTCGGCGATGAGCGGAAACACCGCCAGCACGATAGGCACCGCACCGCGCAGCCCGACCCAGGCGATGAACAGCTGCTCGCGTGGCTTGAACCGCAGCGGCGCCAGGCACAGCACCACCGCCAGCGGCCGGGCGATGAACATCAGCACGCCGGCCACCGCCAGGGTCGCCGGCAGCGTCGGCATCAGCCGGCTGGGCGTGACGAGCAGCCCGAGCAGCAGGAACATCGCCGCCTGCACGAGCCAGGCGTAGCCGTCCATCGCCGACAGCGCGCCGAGCACCCGCCGCTCGGCGCGCGCGCGCAGCACCACGCCGAACAGGTAGACCGCCAGGAATCCCGAACCGCCGAGCGCTGCGCAACCGGCGAACACCGCCACCCCGGCGCTCAGCAGCACCAAGGCCGCCAGCCCCCGCTGCGCGCTGCCGATCGGCAGCCGCCGCAGCAGCGCGGCGATGACGGTGCCGGCCCCGAGCCCGATACCCGCCCCGAGGCCGACCTGCAGCGCCATCAGCCCCCACGGCGATGTCGTCGGCGCCGCCGGATCGGCCGCGCCGGCGATGCCGATCAGCAGCAGCGTCAGTGCCACCGCGGTGGGGTCGTTGAGGCCGGACTCGATCTCGAGCGTGCTGCTGACCCGCTCGGGCAGCCGCAGGCGGGCGCCGCCGAGCACCGAGAACACCGCCGCGGCGTCGGTCGAGCCGACGACCGCGCCGGCCAGCAGCCCGAGCCGCCAGTCCAGGCCGAGCAGCGCCATCGCCGCCGCGCCCGTGACACCGGCGCTGATGAGCACGCCGACGCTCGCCAGCGCGAGCCCCGGCTTCAGGCCGGTGCGAAAGGTGGAGGACTTCGTGCGCAGTCCGCCGTCGAGCAGGATCACCGCGAGCGCCGCGTTGCCGACCCAGAAGACGGTGCCGAAGTCCTCGAACTTGAGGCCGATCAGCCCGTCCTGGCCGACGATCATGCCGGCGATCAGAAACACGAGCAGGAACGACAGCCCCAGGCGGGCCGAGTACAGCCCGGCCACGACGCTCGCGAACAGCAGCGTCGCGCCGGCCCACAGCGTGATGTAGACGAAGCTGCTCAGCGTCTGCATCACCGCACCGTCATGCCGCCGTTGCGGTTGCCGTTGCCATTCCCATGGCGGCGGCGACGCCCATGGCCGGCGCGGGCCGCGCACCGACGATCCAGCCTTCGACCGGGTCGACCACCGGCGGCAGCCCCCAGCGTGGCTGCGCCTGCGCCCACGCGGCCTGCACCAGGCACAGCACGGCGTCGAGCCGGTCACCGCTGGCGTCCGCCACGAGGGCGTCGTGTTGGGCGGGCGTGAGCTTCAGGCGCATGCCGCCGGGCGCGTGGCCGCGCTCCAGCGCGCTCACGAGGTCCTTGCGTGCGATCAGGCGGTCGGCGCTGGCCGCGTTCTTGTACGAGCGCCGCCCGATCAGCGTGTGCACGAGCGCACCCGGGTAGCCCTCGAGCGCGATCCGCGCCGCGTCTCCGGTGTGCAGCCCCGGCAGGTGCAGGCCCGCGGCGAGCAGCCGCGGCAGGCCTTCATACGCCATGAAGGCGACCGGCACGTAGCGGGTCTGCAGCGGGCTGGTCGAGGTGGCACCCCCGAGCGCGGTATCGGTGCTGCGGTGCGGCAGCTTGCGTCCGGCCGGACGCTCGGCGCTCCAGGCGTCGATCAGCGCGCGCAGCGCGAGCCGGTCGGGGCAACGCGCGCGCAGCGTGGCCATCACCTCGGCGGTGGTGTGGCCGAGGCCGAGTGAATCGACGAAGGCGCGCGGCCAGCCGAACGGGAAGTCGAACGCGCCGACCCAGGGGCCGGGCGTGCGCAGCAGGGCATCGAACGCGGGCCAGTCGGCGATCGCGTCGACGCCGTCGAGCTGCAGCCGCGCCGCCGCGCTGCCCGCACCGACCACGCGCCCGCGCGCCGCAGTGATCGGCTTGCGGCGCGACGGCGTGCAGGTGAAGTCGACGCCGATGAGCGGCGCGGGGTCGGCGGGCATGCGTTGATTGTCACGGCTCGGCGCGGGCCCGCGAGCGGGCTGCGCGCGGCTACAGTGGCGCCGATGAACGCGACGACGAACCCGGTCCTGGTCGATGTGCTGCGCGGTGACCACGTCGAATCCTGCCATCGCGGCGCGCTCGCCGTGCTCGACGCCAGCGGCGCGGTGCGGCTCGCGCTCGGCGACATCGAGCGCCCGATCTTCCCGCGCTCGGCCGTCAAGCTGCTGCAGGCGCTGCCGCTGGTGGCCGCCGGCGCGGCCGACGCCATCGGCCTCGACGACACGATGCTGGCCCTGGCCTGCGCGTCGCACAACGGCGAAGCCGCGCACGTCGAGACGGCGGCACAGATGCTCACGCGTGTCGGGCTCGACGACGCCGTGCTCGCCTGTGGCGCGCAGCCGCCGCGCACCGACGCCGCGCTGCAGGCGCTGCGGCGCGCCGGCGCGGCGCCCGGCGCGCTGCACAACAACTGCTCGGGCAAGCACGCGGGCTTCGCCTGCCTCGGCTGCGCGCTGTCGGGCGGACTTCGGGGTCCCGCACTCGCGGCCTGGCTCGACGGCTACGAACGGCCGGGCCACCCGCTGATGCGCGAGGTCGACGCGGCGCTGCAGGCCGCCACCGGCTGGGACCTCTCGCGCAGCGCGGTCGGGACCGACGGCTGTTCGATCCCCGCCCACGCGATTCCGTTGCGCCACCTGGCGCTCGCCTTCGCGCGCGTCGCGACCGGCCAGGGCCTGTCGGCCGAGCACGCGCTTGCGGCCGCACGTCTGCGCGGCGCGGTCGCCGCCGCGCCCTTCATGGTCGGCGGCAGTGCGCGCTTCGACACGCAAGTGATGCAGCGCCTGGGCGCGCGGGTGTGCTGCAAGGTCGGCGCCGAGGGCGTGTACTGCGCCGCGCTGCCCGAACTCGGTCTGGGCATCGCGATCAAGATCGACGACGGCAACACGGCGCGGGCGGCCGAGGTCGCGCTGGCGGCGCTGCTGCAACACCTGCTGGTGCTGGACGGCGACGACGCGCGGCTGCTCGCCGGCCTCGCCGACGTGACGCTGCACAACTGGCGCGGTCTGACCGTCGGGCGCCTGATCGCGGCCGAGGCGCTGCGGGCGGCCACCGGATGAGGCCCGGCGCCGTCACCCAGGTCACCCAGGTCGCTCAGGCCGCTCGGGTCGCTCAGACCGCGCAGGCCGAACCGGTGCGCTGGCGCGAGCGGCTCGACGGCCGGCTCGGCCTGTGGCGCTCGCTGCTGATCTACCACTCGATCCCGGGGCGCGGCGCGCAGCTGCGCCGCTTCTACCGCCGCTTCGTGCCGCCGGGCGGGCTCGCGTTCGACATCGGGGCGCACACCGGCAACCGGGTCGATGCCTTCCGCGCGCTCGGCGCCCGGGTCGTCGCGCTCGAGCCGCAGCCGGACTTCGCGCGGCGGCTGCAGCACCGCCACCGCGCCGACCCGCAGGTGATCGCGCGCGCCGAAGCCGCCGGCCGGGCCGTGGGGCACGCCACGCTGCTGGCCAGCGCGCGCACGCCGACGGTGTCGACGCTGTCGCCCGAGTTTGTCCATCGCGCCGGCGCCACGGCCGGATTCCGCGGCGTCCGGTGGGCCAGCGGGCCGGCGGTGCCGGTGACGACGCTGGACGCACTGATCGCGCGCCACGGCCGGCCGGACTTCGTCAAGATCGACGTCGAGGGTTACGAGCACGAGGTGCTGCTCGGCCTGGGCGCGCCGCTGCCGGCACTGTCGTTCGAGTTCGTGCCGGCGCTGGCCGACTTCGCGCTGGCCTGCGTCGACCGCCTCGAGGCGCTCGCGGCCCGAGCGGCGGCCCGCAGCGCAGAGCCGGCCTGGCCGGGTGGCCCGATCGGGGGCGGCTACCGCTACGCGGTGTCGCTCGGCGAAACGCTCACGCTGCTGCACGGTGGCGGGCTGGCCGCCGACCCGATGCGCAAGTGGCTGCGCGCGTGGCCCGCCGACGGGCCGTCGGGCGACGTGCACGCGTGGTGGGTCGCCACCGGTTCCGGGCCTTCCGGCCGCTCAGCGCCGCGGCACTGATCCCGGCACGACGGCGGCGACCGCGGCGATGGGGGCCGCGTCGGACCGGCCCTCGATTGCCCGCAGCAGCACGCCGGTCAGCGCGTGCATCGGCCCGTTCGACGCCTGGGGCGGCACGAGTCCGGGCACGAAGCCGCTGGCGAGCAGGCGCTGCAGCAGCGCGGGGTCGTCGGCGACCACGTGCACCGGAACGTCCCAGTTCGCACCGGCGCCGGAGATCATCGCCGGCGGCTGGTGGTCGCCGATGATCACGAGCACCAGCCCCGGGCGCGCCAGCCGCCGCAGGTAGTCGGCCAGCCAGTGAAACTGGTAGCGCAGCCCGTCGACATAGTGCGCGCGCGGGTCGCCGCGGGACGCCGGGCCGTCGACCGCGGCAGCGGCCGTCGCGGCGTCGTAGGCGGCCGGTCCGAGCAACCGCGTCCAGTCGTCGACGAAGGGCGCCAGCGGGTGGAACGGTGCGTGCGTGCTCGAGGTCGGGAAGACGACGAAGCGCGGCACGCGGGCGGTCGGGTCGCCGGGGCGGTCGGCGAGTTCCTGCGCATGCAGCAGCGCCATAGCGGCCTGGTCGGGGATGCGCCAGTAGCCGAAGTCGGGGCCGGTGTAGCCGATGCCGGCGTCGTCGGCCACGCGGTCAAAACCGTAGAACGCGCCTTCGGGCCAGGGCCGCTTGATGCCGGGCATCCAGCCGACTGTGCGCCAGCCGCGGCGCGCGAAGTGACGCACCAGCGTCGGTCGCGTGCTGGCCAGCAGCAGCGCGTGATGTTGCGGATCGCGCGTGTCGATGCCCGCCAGCAGCGCGCCGTGCGCCAGCCACGACGCGCCGCCGAAGGTCGGCGAGGTCACGCGCGCCGAGACGACGCCGCGCCCGGAAGCCGTGGCGGCCAGCGCGAGCCCCTCGCGCGCCGGCGCCAGTGCGGCCGCCAGCGCAGGGTCGTCGAACGCGACCGCGCCGTACGACTCGGCGAACAGCAGCACGACGTCGGCGCGCCGGGCCGGGTCGACGCCGCTCGACCGGCCCGCGAGGCCGCCATCGAGCCCACCAACGATTCCGCCCGCGGCGTCACGCGGCGGCCCTGACGCCGGCCGCTCGTCGCCGAAGTCCGGCCCCGGGCCGAGCACCGCATCGCCGGGGCCCGGGCCCCACAGCCGTGCCAGCAGCAGCCCCTGGTGGGCGATCGTCGGCGCGAGCGGCAGCGAGAAGAACCAGCGCGTGTCGCGTCCGCCCGGCTCGTAGGCGACGAAGCTGGCGAGCAGCAGCGCCGTCGCCGCCAGCACGCCGGCGCGCGCCGACGGCCGCCGCAGCGCCTGCGCCAGCGTGGTGATCGAGAAGCGCGCCAGCGCGGCGACGGCCAGCAGCGCGCCGACGATCGCCGCGCCGGCGGCCGCGAGCTGCCAGGGCGCCCAGCCCTGGGTCGCCAGCCGCAGCAGTTCGACCGCATGGCGGCCGTCCCAGTAGACGTGCACCGGCCGCCCGAGCACCACCGGCACCGTGACGTCGGCGTAACGAACGCCGGCCAGCGCGACGACCCCGGCCGCGAGCACCCCGGCGGCGCGTCGGCCCGGCACCCCGCGCCAGCCGACCCAGACCGCCAGCGCCGCGAGCGCCAGGCACAGCTCGAACGACAGCCGCGGGATCAGCGTGACGCCGAATCCGGGCCAGCGGTTCTCGAACGTCAGCAGCGTGTTCAGCAGCGCGAACGCGAGTGCGGCGCGCAGCGGCGCCGTCACTTGCGGTTGGCCTCGAACTCGAGGATCACCTCGACGTCGTCGCCGACCCAGCCGTTGTCCAGCGCGTAGTTCATGCCCGCGGCGCTGCGGCGGAAGCTGCCGCGCGCCGACACGCCCATCACGTACGGGCGACGTCCGAAACCGCCGAGCGGGTTCTCGGCACTCTTGTTCCAGGTCGCCTGCAGCGTCAGCGGCAGCGACCGGCCGAGCAGTTCGAGCTGGCCTGTGATCTCGAACCGGCGGTCCGCCACGCGCCGCCCCGTCGCCGCGGTGAAGACCATGCGCGGAAACTCGCCGGAGTTGAGAAAGTCGGGGCCGGCCAGGTGCTCGTCGCGCTTGCGGTTGTTGCTGAAGACGCTCGCGGTGTCGACCTCGATCCGCACGTCCGACAGGGCCGCGGTCGCCTCGTCGAAGCGGTAGCTGCCACGCGCGGCGCGGAACATCCCGAGCACCTTCGCGTAGCCGACGTGCTCGACCAGGAAGCCGACCGACAGGTGTTCGGGGTCGATCTCGTAGCGCGCCGCCTGCGCGCGCGCTGGCGGCGCCGCCAGCGCGAAGGCGCCGCCGGCCAGCCCGGCGATCCAGGCCAGCGCGTGCCGGCGGGCAGTGAGCGGTGCGAGGGGGTGTGCGTTCGCACGGCGCGGGAATGCAGCGGTCATCGGGATGTCTCCGTTGAGGCGCGGCGCGCGCGGGCCAAGACCCGCACGTCGACCGCAAAGGACAGGCTCAGCAACACCAGCGCGGCGCCGGCCAGCGCCGCGGCCAGTGCGGCCGGCACGATCGGCCCGAGGGCCGCGATCAGCGCGGTGATGGTCACCACGCAGATGGCCTGGCGGCGTCGGCTCGGCGCCAGCGGCGCGGCCAGCCAGGGCCAGACGGCGGACGCGGCGACGAACGCGTAACGCATCAATCCGATCGCGAGCACCCAGGCGCCGGTCTGGCCGGCGTGCAGCACCAGCGCCGCCAGCACGATCGTCAATGCAGCGTCGGTCTCCATGTCGAAGCGGGCGCCGAACGCGCTGGCCAGCCCGCTGCGGCGTGCCAGCGCGCCGTCGACGGCGTCGAGCAGCGCGCTGACCGTGGCGACGACGATCACGGTCCACCGGGCCGCGTCGGGGCCGCCGTCGGCAAGCGCCGGCTCGCCCACCAGCCCGCCGAGAAGCGCGACCACGGCCATCCGCCCCAGCGTCACGCGGTTGGCGGCGCCGAAACGCCCGAACGGGTGCGGCGCCGAAATCGAGACGAGGCCGCGCCAGACCAGCCACGCGCCGGCGGCGTAGAGCGCCAGCGCCCGCACCAGCACATCGAGCCCGAGACCGCCGGGACCGGCCGGCAGCGTCACCGCCAGCAGCGCCGCCACTGCCGCCACCGCCGCGCCGGCGCCGACCAGCGCCCGGCGCGCGTCGGCGGCCAGCGCCGGCAGCGCACGCGCCGTAACATGCCCCGCCGACGCGCGGCCTGCGCGTGCCGCGCCGCTGCTGCCGTCAACCTGCCCGTCCGACCGATCCATGTCCGTTGCCCTGCTTCCCGCTGACGACCCGACGACGGCCCGCGCCTGCTGGACCGTGGCGCCGGGGCACGCCGAAATCCGCGCCGAGCCCCTGCCGCCGCTGCCGGCCGGGCAGGTGCGGGTGCGCAACCTGCACGGCGCCGTCAGCCGCGGCACCGAGGGCCTGGTTTTCCGGGGCGAGGTGCCGGCCAGCGAGGCGACGCGCATGCGGGCCCCGTGGCAGGTCGGCGACTTCCCCGGACCGGTCAAGTATGGCTACGTCGGCGTCGGCGTGGTCGAGGCCGGACCCGAAGCCCTGTGCGGACGCACGGTGTTCTGCCTGCACCCGCACCAGACCGTGTACCAGGTGCCGGCCGACGCGGTGCTGCCGCTGCCCGACGGTGTGCCGGCCGCGCGTGCGGTGCTGGCCGCCAACCTCGAGACCGCGGTCAACGCGCTGTGGGACGCCCCGCCGCGCGTCGGCGACCAGGTCTGCGTCGTCGGCGGCGGCACCGTCGGGCTGCTGGTCGCCTGGCTGGCGGCGCGGGTGCCCGGCTGCCGGGTGCAGGTGGTCGATCCCGAACCGTCGCGCGCGGCGGTTGCGGCGGCGCTCGGGGCTGGCCACGCCCGGCCTGACGACGCCGACGCCGGGGCCGACCTGGTCGTGCACGCGAGCGGGCAGCCCGCCGGGCTGGCCACCGCGCTGCGACTGGCCGGCTTCGAGGCGACGGTGCTCGAGCTGAGCTGGTACGGCAGCCGCGCCGTCAGCGTGCCGCTCGGCGAGGCCTTCCACGCGCAGCGCCTGCTGCTGCGCAGCTCGCAGGTCGGCCACGTGGCGACCGCGCAGCGCGCGCGCTGGAGCCACCGGCGCCGGCTCGCGCTGGCGCTCGAACTGCTGCGCGATCCGGCGCTCGACCGGCTGATCACGCACCACGGCCCCTTCGACGCGCTGCCGCAGGTGCTGGCCCGGCTCGCCGCTCCCGACGCCGACCGGGACACGCTGTGCCACCGCGTCGACTACGCCCCGGCGGGCTGAGCGGCCGACCGCTGCCGGCCGCACCGCCGCAACCTCGCAGGAGCACGATCCCATGTACGCCGTCAACGTCCGCGACCACTTCATGATCGCGCACAGCTTCAACGGCCCGGTGTTCGGCCCGGCGCAGCGGCTGCACGGCGCGACCTACGTCGTTGACCTTGAACTGCGCCGCCGCACGCTCGACGCCGACGGCATCGTGGTCGACATCGGCCGCGCGACCGAGGTGTTGCGCGAGGAGCTGGCGCGGTTGAACTTCCGCAACCTCGACGAGTTGCCCGAGTTCGTCGGCCGCAACACGAGCACCGAGTTCCTCGCCCGCGTGCTGTTCGACCGCATCGCGGCGCGCGCCGCCGCCGGCGACCTCGGCCCCCACGCGCGCCCTGGGCCCGACGGACTGGCGCAGATGCGCGTGACGCTGCACGAGTCGCATGTCGCGTGGGCCGCCTACGAAGCGGCCCTGCCCGCGGCCGATGGCGCCTGAGCCGGGCGTGGCCGCGTCGGCGCCTGCCTGCCGGTTCGTGCTGGCAGGCGACGGCCGCGCGCGCACCGGCGGCGACGGCTACGACCGCCGGATCGTCCACGGGCTGCGCGCCGCCGGCTGGCGCGTGGCGCCGCTGCCGCTGGCCGGCGACTGGCCGCACCCGGGCGAGCCGGCGCGCGCTGCGGCGTCGGCCGCGCTCGATGCCGTGCCCGACGACGGGCTCGTCGTCGCCGACGGCCTGGCGTTCGGCGCGCTGCCCGACCTGGTCCACCGCCACGCGACGCGTCTGCGCTGGGTGGCGCTGGTGCACCACCCGCTGCACCTGGAGACCGGACTCGACGCCACGGTCGCCGAGCGGCTGCGCGC
>JBDTUO010000043.1:0-13090 GCA_040007675.1 Rubrivivax sp. | reverse complement strand
CTGCGGTCTTTCTGGCCACAACGCGGTCCCTTCCCGTAGCGTGAACAGGCCCTAGCCCGGCGCCTGCAGTCGGCCTGACGCCGCTGCGTCAGGCGTCGACGATCTCGTGGCTGTGGCTGATCTCGGCCGTCTTGCCGAGCATGACGCTGGCCGAGCAATAGCGCTCGTGCGAGAGCGCGATCGCCCGTGCCACCGCCGGCTCGGACAGGCCGCGCCCGGTGACGGTGAAGTGCATGTGGATCTTCGTGAACACCTTCGGGTCGGCCTCGGCCCGCTCGGCCGTGACCGTCGTGCGGCAGCCGCGCACATCGTGCCGTCCGCGCTTCAGGATCAGCACGACGTCGTAGGCGGCGCAGGCGCCGGTGCCGGCGAGCACCGTTTCCATCGGCCGGGGCGCGAGGTTGCGGCCGCCACCGTCGGGCGCACCGTCCATCGTCAGCAGGTGCCCGCTGCCGGTCTCGGCGCTGAAGGCCATGCCACTGGCGGGCATCCAGTCGATCGTGCATTGCATAGGTGCTTCCTTCGGGTGGCCGACGCCGCCGTCGTGCGTCGCATTCTGGGGGCCTGACCCCATCATTTCGCCAGGCGGCATATTGCGGTGCAGCATTGCCGGCGCTAGACTGGCGCCGGGGGTTCTTGCGGCTGTGCCCACCCCCATCCCTTGTCTCCTCCACCTCCCAAACGGTGGATTTGGCCCGAGGCCTCGAGCCTCGGGCCTTTTTCTTGGCGCGGCGCCGCGCGCCTATCATGCGCGGCCCCTCCCGACCCGCACCGACCGTCCGCGCGATGACGCCTCCCGCCCAGCCCGAAGCGCCGCCGCCGCGCCGCGTGCGATCGCGCACCGCTGCGGACTACTTGCAGAAGATCCTCACCGCGCGGGTCTACGACGTCGCCATCGAGTCGCCGCTGGAGCCGGCGCGCGAACTGTCGCGCCGGATCGGCAACCAGGTCTGGCTCAAGCGCGAAGACCAGCAGCCGGTCTTCAGCTTCAAGCTGCGCGGGGCCTACAACAAGATGGCGCACCTGACGCCAGAGGCGCTCGCGCGCGGCGTCATCTGCGCCTCGGCGGGCAACCATGCGCAGGGCGTCGCGCTCGCCGCGCGCCGACTGGGTTGCAAGGCGACGATCGTGATGCCGGTGACGACGCCGCAACTGAAGGTCGACGCCGTGCGTGCGCTCGGCGGCGCGGTCGTGCTGCAGGGCGAGAGTTACTCCGACGCGCACGCCCACGCGCTGACGCTGCAGGCCGCGCGCGGCCTGACCTTCGTGCACCCGTTCGACGACCCGGACGTCATCGCCGGCCAGGGCACGGTGGCGATGGAGATCCTGCGCCAGCACCAGGGGCCGATCGACGCTGTCTTCGTCGCCATCGGCGGCGGCGGGCTGATCTCTGGCGTCGCGGCCTATGTCAAGGCGGTGCGGCCCGAGGTCCGCGTCATCGGCGTGCAGACCGCCGACTCCGACGCCATGGTGCGTTCGGTGCGCGCCGGACGGCGCGTGGTGCTCGACGACGTCGGCCTGTTCTCCGACGGCACCGCGGTCAAGCAGGTCGGCAAGGAGACGTTCCGCCTCACGCGTGCGCTCGTCGATGACTTCGTGGTCGTCGACACCGATGCCGTCTGCGCCGCCATCAAGGACGTGTTTCAGGACACGCGCAGCATCCTCGAGCCGGCCGGGGCGCTGGGCGTCGCCGGCGTCAAGCAGTACGCCGCCGAGCACCAGCTCAAGGGCCGGACCTTCGTCGCCATCACCTGCGGCGCGAACATGAACTTCGACCGCCTGCGCTTCGTCGCCGAACGGGCCGAGTTCGGCGAGCAACGCGAGGCGCTGTTCGCCGTCACGATCCCGGAGGAACGCGGTTCGTTCCGGCGCTTCTGCGCGCTGATCGGCCCGCGCGCGGTGACCGAGTTCAACTACCGGATCTCCCACGCCGACACCGCGCACGTGTTCGTCGGCATCGCGATCCAGCGCCGCGACGAGGCGGCGAAGATCGCCCGCCAGTTCGAGCGCCACGCCTTTGCGACCGTCGACCTGACCGGCGACGAGCTGGCCAAGGAACATGTGCGCCACATGGTCGGCGGGCGCAGTGAACTCGCACACGACGAACGGCTCTTCAGCTTCGTGTTCCCGGAGCGACCGGGCGCCCTGATGCGCTTCCTCGCGGCCTTGCAGCCGGACTGGAACATCAGCCTGTTCCACTACCGCAACCAGGGCGCCGACCACGGCCGCATCCTCGTCGGGCTGCAGGTGCCCGCCGCCGACGGGCCGGCGCTGCAGGCCTTCCTGCGCCGGCTCGACTACCCGTTCGCCGAGGAGACCGACAACCCGGTCTACCGGCTGTTCCTGCGCTGATGGCCAGCCGTTCGCTGATCGCGCCAAGCGCGAACCCGCTGCTCGAACGGGCGCTGGAAGACAAGCTCGCGCGGCGCGGCGAAGCGGCGGGCCGCCTCGGCGAGCTCGAGCCGCTGGCGCTGCGGCTCGGGCTGATGCAGAACACGCTCAAGCCGCGCTTTCACGAGCCGCAGCTGGTGGTCTTCGCGGCCGATCACGGCCTCGTCGTCGAGGGCGAGGCGCCCGCCGCGGCGCACCAGACTGCGGCGCAGGTGCGTGCGCTGCTCGCCGGCCAGTGGCCGCTGGCGGTGTTCGCGCGCACCCAGCAGCTCGAGCTGAGCGTGGTCGACTGCGGCGTCGCGTCCGAACTGCCGCCGCACGACCGGCTGCTGCGCCGAAAGATCGCGCACGGCACGCGCAGCGCCCGCGTCGGACCGGCGATGACGATCGAGCAGGCGCACGCGGCGATGCGCGCCGGCATGGAGATCGGCGAGTCGCTGCGCGGCAACCTGATGATCTGCGCTGGCCTCGGCGAGGGTGCCGACGCCAGCGCTGCGCTCGTGCTCGCGCGGCTGACCGACACGCCGCTGGCCGGCCTCGCGCTGCCCGGGCCGGAGCTTTCGGTAGCCCGCTCGAACCGCCTGCTCAAGTTGCTGCAGGCGACGCTCGCCCGCCACGCCCACGCGGCCGACCCGGTCGAGGTGCTCGCGGCCTTCGGCGGCTTCGAGGTCGCCGTGATGGCCGGCGCGATGCTGGTGGCGGCCAGCAAGCGCCACCTGCTGATGGTCGACGGGCTGCCGGCCTGCGCCGCGCTGCTGGTGGCCGCGCGCATCGCGGCGCCGGTCACCGACTACTGCGTCTTCTGTCGCAGCCACTCGCACCAGGGTCTGGACGGCGCGCTGGCGCTGTTCCGCGCCTCCGCGCTGCTCGAGCTGGGGCTCGAAAGCCCGGACGGCACCGGCGCAGCGCTTGCGTGGCCGATGGTGCGCAGCGCCGCGGCGCTGCTGACCGAGGTGCCCGACGGCGAAGACCCGGGGCCGTCGCAGCCCGGCGGGCTGGCGCCACCGGCCGCGGCCGGCGAACCCATCACCCGCTGACGGACCCCGGCGTTGGGGCCCGCCCCGCGCGTGCCTACTGCGTCTCGATCCCGGGCCGCATCGGCGACCCCGGCGGCAGCGGCTGCAGACTGCCTTGATCGGGCGGCTCGCTGCTGTCTTCAGGTTCGGACGGCGGCGGCAGACCGGACGGTGACGGAACGACAGGCAGCCCCGGCACGCCGATCAGTGGGCGGCCCGAGAACGGCCGCGCGGCCGGCGTCGCGGCCGGCCCACCGAATCCACCCGGGCGGCCGGTCGCCGCCGGCGCCAGCGGCGCCAGCGTCAGCGCGACCACCGCTGACTGCTGCGCCGCCTGCCCCGAGGTCTCGCCCTGCGCGACGAGGTCGGCGCCGCGGGCATGCACGCGCTGCAGCACGAGGCGGTCGTCCACCGTCGCCCCGACGCGGTAGGCGCGCGCCGGCTTGTCGTCGATCTGGATCACGGCCAGGCCCTGGCCGGCGGCGGCACTCGCGCGCGGGGCCACGACGCCGACGAGCCGGTAGCGCGACGGCGCCACCACCTCGGCCACCGCCGAGGCCGCCGGCGCGGCGCCGAGCACCCGCGTCGGGTCACCCCGCGGGGCACCGGCCGCCGCCACCGACTGCGCATTCGAAGGCACCGCGGACGACGGCGCGAACAGCCGCAGCCCCCAGAACACGGCACTCGCGGCCACCGCAGCCCACAGCAGCAGCGTGACGAGTCGAACCGGCAGGTTTGATCGCATGCACGATTATGATGCCCGCACCTGCCCCAACCGGCCTGCGATCACGTGCCGTTCCTGCCCCGCACCCGCCCTGCCCGCGTGACCGGATTCACGCTCATCGAGCTGATGGTCGTGCTCGTCATCATCGGCGTGCTCGCCGCGCTGATCGTGCCGAACGTGCTCGACCGCGCCGACGATGCGCGCGTGACCGCGGCGCGCACCGACGTCAACAACCTGGTCCAGGCGCTCAAGCTGTACAAGCTCGACAACCAGCGCTACCCGAGCGGCGAGCAGGGGCTCGACGCGCTCGTGCGCAAGCCGGGTGCCGGCAGCATCCCGGGCAACTGGAAGCCGTACCTCGACAAGCTGCCGGCGGACCCGTGGGGCCGGCCGTATCAGTACCTCAACCCGGGCGTGAACGGCGAGATCGATGTCTTCAGCTTCGGCGCCGACGGCCAGGCCGGCGGCGAAGGCATCAACGCCGACCTCGGCTCCTGGCAGTGAGACCGGCGGCGTCGTGGGCCTAGCCCCGGCGCGGCGCGCCCGCGGCCATACGGCGGCGGCGGGTTTCACGCTCATCGAGCTGATGGTGGTGGTCGCGCTGATCGCGATCAGCACCGCGCTCGTGACGCTCGCGCTGCGCGACGGTCGCGGCGTGCGCCTGGAACGCGAGGCCGAGCGGCTGACCGTGCTGCTCGAGGCGGCGCGCGCCGAGTCGCGCATCAGCGGGCTGCCGGTCTGGTGGGTGCCGGCGCCGCCGAGCGAGCCGCCCGGCTTCCGCTTCGTCGGCCTGCCGGAGACGCTGGCGCGTGCCGCCGGGCTCTCGAACGGCTGGCTCGACCCCGAGATGCGGGCCGAGATCGTCGGCGCGAACCAGATCACGCTCGGCCCGGAGGCGGTCATCGGACCCCAGCGCATCGTGCTGCAGCTGGAGGACCGGCGGCTCGCGATCGGCTCCGACGGTCTGGCGCCGTTCGCCGTGCTCGACGCCGACGAGCAGGCCGCGCCGTCGTGAAGGCACGCGGCTTCACGCTCGTCGAGGTCATGGTGGCACTCGCCATCGTCGCGATCTCGCTCGCCGCCGGCCTGCGCGCGTCGGGCGCGCTGACCGGCAACGCGGAACGGCTGAGCGAGGTCGTGCACGCCGAGTGGTGCGCCGACAACGCGCTGACCAACCTGCGCCTGAGCAAGCAGTGGCCGGGGGTCGGCGAAACGCCGTTCACCTGCGAACAGCTCGGGCGCACGTACACCGGCCAGCTGGTGACGAACCCGACCCCGAACCCGAACTTCCGCCGCGTCAACGCCGTCGTGCTGGACGACACCGGGCATGCGATCGTCAGCCTGTCGACCGTGCTCGGACGTTTCTGAGCCGCCCGGCCCATGCCGCCGATGCGCCGACCACCGCCCCCCGGCTTCACCCTCGTGGAGCTGCTGGTGGCGCTGTTCATCATGGCGGTGCTGGCGGGGCTGGCGTGGCAGGGCGTCGACGGCATGCTGCGCACCCGCACGGCGACCCAGGAATCGATCGATCGATCGGCCCGGGAAGCCACGGTGCTCGGCCAGTGGGAGCAGGACCTCAACGCGCTGTACGGCGGCGACACGGTGCCGCCGCTGCAGTTCGACGGCCGCACGCTGCGGCTGACGCGCAGCGCGATCGGCGGCGTTCAGGTCGTCGCCTGGGCGGTGCACGACGGCGCGTGGTGGCGCTGGGCCGGCCCGGTGACGACGCGCACCGCTGAGTTGCAGCAGCAGTGGCTCGCCAGCCAGCAACTGCTGGCCAACGCGCCGGGGCAGTTGCGGGCGCTCGACGGCGCGCAGCAGTGGCAGATCTACTTCTTCCGCGGCAACGGCTGGAGCAATGCGCAGTCCAGCGGTGACCTCGTCGCCACTCCCGGGCCGGCGCCGCCGGCCTCCGCCGGGGGCGCCGTCATCGCGCCACGCGAGGCCCTGCCGACCGCGGTGCGGCTCGTGCTGACGCTGCCGCAGGGCGCGCTGACGCGCGACCTTGCGCTCCCGATGCCATGAAAGGCGCGCGCCCTCGGCGGGCCGGTGCGGCCCACCTGCGCAGCGGCTCGACGTCGCGCGCCGGCCGGTCGCGCGGCACCGCGCTGCTGCTGGCAATGGTCATTCTCACGCTGGTCGCCACCACCGCCGCCGGCATGGTCTGGCAGCAGCGGCGCGCGGTGCAGATCGAAGCCGCCGAACGTGCGCGTTCGCAGGCCGCGTGGGTGCTGCAAGGGGCGCTGGACTGGGCCCGGCTGGTGCTGCGCGAGGACCAGCGCGCGGGCGCCGTCGACCACCTCGGCGAGCCCTGGGCGGTGCCGCTGGCCGAGGCCCGACTGTCGACCTTCCTCGCCGCCGACGCCGACCCGACTGCCGCCGACGGGCCCGAGGCCTTCCTGTCCGGCCGCATCGCGGACCTGCAGTCGCACTTCAACGCCGCCAACCTGATCGACGACGAGGACAAGGTGGTGCCGGCGGAGCTCGCCGTGCTGCAGCGGCTGTGCGAGCTCGCCGGTGCCCCCGCGGACACGGCGGACCGCATCGCGAAGGGTCTGGCCGGCGCGGAAACCGAGGGCGCGACGGATGCGCCGCTGACGCCGCAGCGCTTCGAGCACCTCGCGTGGCTGGGCATCGAGCCGACGACGCTGGAACGCCTGGCGCCGTTCGTGACGCTGCTGCCGGCCCGCACGCCGGTGAACCTGAACACCGCGCCGCGCGAGGTGATCGCCGCCGTCATCGACGGCCTCGACCCCGGCACCGCCGAACGGCTGGTGCAGCGGCGCCTGCGCCAACCCTTCGGGAGCGTGGCCGAAGTGCAGCGCGAACTGCCCCAGGGCCTGACGATGACCGAGGGCCGGGTGGCGGTGTCGACGCGCTTCTTCGAGGTGGTCGGTCGCCTGCGGCTCGACGAGCGGGTGCTGGAGCAGCGTTCGCTGGTCGAGCGCCGCGGTGCCGCGCAGGGAGGCGAAGTCGTGGCCTTGTGGCGCGAACGGCGCGCTGCGAGCACACCCAACCCGTGAAGATGCCGCAGCTTCTGGTCCAATGCGCCCGGCACCGCCCGTCACCGCCCTTGTCCCCGACCTGAGCCGCCCGTCCGACCTTCCGCCACGCTGCCCATGTCCGTCCTGCTCATCCTGATGCCCCCGCGCGGCCGCCGCCGGAGCGCCACCGCCGCGGCCGGCGAATGGTCGTGGCTGCACAGCCCCGACGGCGTCGCGGTCGGCCGCGCCGGGCGCAGTGGTCCGCGGGGCTTTCCGCGCGCCGACAGTGTGGTCGCAGTGCCGGCCGACGGCGATGTCGCCTGGCACCGCATCACGCTGCCGAAAGCGCCGCCGGCGCGGTTGGCGCAGGCGCTGCACGGCGTGCTCGAGGAGCAGGTACTGGAAGACGACGGCGCCGTGCATTTCGCGCTCGCCCCCGACGCTACCGCAGGCAAACCCAGCTGGATCGCCGTGATGCACCGCGGCTGGCTCGCGGCGCAGGTGGCTGCGCTCGAAGCCGCCGGGCGACCGGTCGACCGGGTGTCGCCGCCGGCGGCACCGGGCGGCGCCCCGGAGGGGCACTTCGCCGCCGCCGAATCCGACACCGACGGCGCCGCGCTGCGCCTGGTTTGGACCGACGCCGACGGCAGCGCGCCTCTCGGCCTCGACGGCACGCTGGCGCGCGCCCGCGTTGCGGCGGTCGGCGACCGCCCGGTGCGCTGGACCGCCACCCCGTCGGCTGCCGCCGCAGCCGAGGCCTGGCTCGGCCACCCGCTGGCGGTCATCGGCGACGGCGAGCGGGCGTTGCGCGCGCTCGGCAGCCGCTGGAACCTGCGCCAGTTCGAGCTCGCGCCACGCCACCGCGGTACGACCGCGCTGCGCGAAGCCTGGGCCAGCTTCTGGAGCCCGCCCTGGCGCGCTGCGCGCATCGGCCTCGCCGCGCTCGCCGCGGTGCACCTCGTCGGCCTCAACGCCTGGGCCTGGCATGAACAACGCGCGCTGCAGACGCGCCGCACCGAGATGGCGGCGCTGCTGCAGTCGAGCTTCCCGCAGGTGCGTGCGGTGCTCGACGCGCCGCGCCAGATGGCGCGCGAGACCGCCGCGCTGCGCGCCGCCGCCGGCCAGCCGGGCGACGACGACCTCGAAACCTTGCTGGCGGTCGCCGCCGGCGCCTGGCCGCCGGACGAGGATCCGGTGCCGAGCCTGCGGTTCGAGCCGGGTCGGCTCACGCTCGGCGCGCCGGACTGGGGCACGCCGGAGGTCGACGCGCTGCGCCGCCAGCTGCAGCCCGCAGGGTGGTCGGTCACGCACGCCGACGGCGCGCTGACGCTGGCCCGTGCAGCGCAGGGGGCGTCGCGATGAGCGCTGCCGTGGACGCCGCCCCGAGCGCCGGCTGGCGGGGCCGTTGGGACGCGCTGGCGGCGCGCGAACGGCGCCTCGTCGTCGGCGCGGTGCTGCTGGTCGCGGTGGCCTTGTTGTGGGCCGTCGCTCTGCGGCCCGCCTGGCGCACGCTGCGCAGCGCTCCGGTCGAAGCCGCGCGCCTGGAGGCCGAATGGGCGACCATGCAGCAGCAGGCGGCCGAGGTGCGGACCTTGCGCTCCGCCGCCCCGGTGGCACCGGCGCTGGCGGCGCAGTCGCTGCAGGCCGCCACGACCCGGCTGGGCGGCGGCGCACGGCTGGCGCTGCAGGGCGAGCGGGCGGTGCTGACGCTGACCGACATCGATGGCGCCGCGCTGTTGCAATGGCTCGCCGAAGCCCGACAGGGCGCACGCGCACGTCCGGTCGAAGCCAACCTGCGGCACGGCGACGGCGGCTACAGCGGAACGCTGGTGCTGCAGCTCGGAGGCCGGGGGTGATCCGCCGCGCCGCGCCGCCCGAGGTCTGGCGCGCGTCGGGCTTCGTCACGCAGGCGCCTGCTGCGGCGCAAGCAAGCCGATCGGGGCTGCGCCGCTGGGGCCTGCTCGGTGCCGCGCTCGGCGCGCTCGGTGGGGTGCTCGCCTTCGCGCCCGCCGCCTGGCTCGCGGCGGCGACGGCGCGTGGCAGCGAGCAACGCCTGCTGCTGGCCGAGGCGCGTGGCACCGTCTGGTCGGGCAGCGCGGTCCCCGTCCTGACCGGTGGCGCCGGCAGCCGCAGCGCCGCCGCGTTGCCCGGGCGACTGCACTGGCGCCTCGGCTGGCGCGCCGGCGCGCTCGAACTGCGCCTGCGCCAGGCCTGCTGCCTGAACGACGCGCCGCGGCTGCGGCTGACTCCCGGCCTGCAGCGCCAGCAGCTCGAGCTGCTGGCGGATGTGGACCTGACGGCCGCCCCCGCGCCGGCGACGGGTGGCGCGCTGCCGGTGGTCGGCCAGTGGCCGGCCGACTGGCTGGCCGGCCTCGGCACGCCGTGGAACACGGTGCAGCTCGACGGCCTGCTGCGACTTGCGACAGCCGGCCTGCGCTTCGAGCGTGATCAGGGGCACTGGCGGATCGTCGGCAGCGCGGTGCTGGACGGGATCGACATCGCGTCGCGTCTGTCGACGCTGCCCACGCTGGGCAGCTACCGCATCCGTCTGGACGGCGCCGGACCGGACGCCGACGGCGTGCGGCTCGTGCTCGGCGCGATCGCCGGCGCGCTGCAGCTGCGCGCCGACGGCGGCTGGTCCGACGACGGCCTGCGACTGCGCGGGGAGGCCCATGCGGCGCCCGGCGCCGAGTCCGCGCTGGACAATCTGCTGAACCTCATCGGCCGCCGCCAGGGTGCGCGGTCGCTCATTGCCATTGGATGACCATGACGCCGCGCCCTAACCCGCACACCCCTCCCGCCCCGCGCTCCCGGGTGCGTCAGCGCCGGCCAGTCGCCCTGCTGCTGTTGCTGCTGGCCACGCTGCTCGGTGCGCAGGCGCCGACCGCACAGGCCCAGGCTGCGCCCGGCGAGACCGCTGCCGCGCGCTCGCGGGCGCCGGTCACGGTGAACTTCGTCAACGCCGACGTCGAGGCAGTGACGCGCGCCTTCGCCGCGATGATCGGGCGCCAGATCCTCGTCGACCCGCGCGTGCGCGGCAACCTCACCGTCTACACCGAGCAGCCGATCAGCGTGCGGGCGGCCTACCTCACCTACCTCAGCGCGCTGCGCGGGCTGGGCTTCGCGATGGTCGACACCGGCGGGCTGCTGAAGGTCGTGCCCGAGGCCGACGCCAAGCTGCAGACCGGCACCGTCTCGGTCGGCGAGGTCAACGTGCGCGGCGACCAGGTCATCACGCAGATCTTTCCGCTCCAGCACGAGAACCCGAACAACCTCGTCGCCGTGCTGCGACCGCTGATCAGCGCCAACAACACGATCAACGCCAATCCGGGGAGCAACTCGCTCGTCATCACCGACTACGCGGCCAACCTGCAGCGCATCGCGAAGATCATCGCCGCGCTCGACCGTCCGGCGGACACCGACGTCGACATCATCGTGCTGGAGCACGCGGTCGCGACCGACCTGGCGCAGCTGGTGCAGCGACTGGTGGGCGCGAGCCCGGTGCGCGCCGGCCCGGCGGCGGCGGTCGCAGGGGCCGGAGGCGTGACGGTGCTGGCCGAGCCGCGCAGCAACGCGCTGATCGTGCGGGCGCCGAACGCGTCCAAGCTGCAGTCGACGCGCGCCCTGATCGCGCAGCTCGACGTGCCCGGCACCGGCGACGGCCCGGCCGGCGGCATCTTCGTCGTGCACCTGAAGAACGCCGATGCCACGCGGCTGGCAACGGTACTGCGCGCGGCCTTCGGCGGCGGCGGTGGCGGTGGCAGCGGGGCCAGCTCGACCGTCAGCACGACCACGACGACGAATCCGTCTGCCGTCGGCGGCGTGGGCGGCTCGACGACGACGACGAGCGCCGCCGCGGCGCCGATCTCCGCCACCGCGGCGCCGTCGACCGGCGGCTTCATCCAGGCCGACCCGGCGACCAACTCGCTGATCATCAGCGCGCCCGGCCCGCTGTACCGCCAGGTGCGCGCGATGATCGATCGGCTCGACGCCCGCCGCGCTCAGGTCTACATCGAGAGCATGATCGTCGAGGTGGGCGGCGACAACGCGGCCGACTTCGGCTTCCAGTGGCAGGGGCTGCTCGGCAGGGAAGGCAACAAGAACCTGATCGGCCTCGGCACCAACTTCACGGGCGCCGCCGGCGGCAACATCATCGACCTCAACGTCGGCGCGGCGAGCGGCCAGATCAACGTCGGCGAGGGATTCAACCTCGGCCTGATCCACAACTTCAACGGCACGTACGCGCTCGCGGCGATCGCCCGCATGTTGCAGACCCAGGCCAAGACCAACATCGTCAGCACCCCCAACCTGATCACGCTGGACAACGAGGAGGCGAAGATCGTCGTCGGCGAGAACGTGCCCTTCATCACCGGCCAGTACACCAATACCGGCACCGGCACGTCGAGCCCGTTCCAGACCATCGAGCGCAAGGACGTCGGCATCACGCTGCGCATCCGGCCGCAGGTGGGCGAGAACGGCACCGTGAAGATGACGATCTACCAGGAGCAGAGCAGCGTCAAGGACACCGCGGCGGTCGGCACCAGCAATGCCGGGCCGTCGACCACCAAGCGCTCGATCGAGTCCACCGTCGTCGTCGACGACGGCCAGATCATCGT
This sequence comes from Rubrivivax sp., assembly GCA_040007675.1. Classification (GTDB taxonomy): domain Bacteria; phylum Pseudomonadota; class Gammaproteobacteria; order Burkholderiales; family Burkholderiaceae_C; genus Rubrivivax. The sequence continues at coordinate 1,359 of JBDTUO010000043.1, read as the reverse complement.
GCTCGGCGGCCTGATCGAGGACCGCTTCACCGAGAACAGGTCCAAGGTTCCGCTGCTCGGCGACATCCCCTACCTCGGCGCGCTGTTCCGCAGCGAGAGCCGCGAGAGGCGCCGCACGAACCTGATGGTGTTCCTGCGCCCGGTCGTGATGCGCGACCAGGACAGCGCCACCCAGCTCACGCTCGACCGCTACGAACAGCTGCGCACGCAGCAGAAGGACCAGCAGCCCGCGCCACACCCGTTCCTGCCGGTCGGCGAGACACCGGTGCTGCCACCGATGCGCGCGCCGGGCGACGCCGGCGGCGCACCGCCGGCCGCAGGCCTGTACCCGAGCGGGCCGATCCTTCCCTGACCCGGACCAGCCGATCATGGGCGCCCGCCACCCGCTGCCATACCCGTTCGCCAAGGCCCACACGCTGCTGCTCGAGGACGACGGGCGCGAGCTCGTGCTGTGGGCCGCCGAGAGCACGCCGGCCAGCGCGCTGTCGGAGGTCGCGCGCGTGTTCGACATCGCGCGCTTCGAGCACGAGCCCGCGCTCACGCTGGCGCCGCGCATCGCCGCGGCCTACGCCGGCGGCGAGAGCAGCGCCGCCGCGGTGATCGGCGAGGTCGAGAGCGGCGTCGACCTGTCGCGCATGATGCAGGACCTGCCGGCGGTCGAGGACCTGCTGGAGGCGGCCAACGACGCGCCGATCATCCGCATGCTCAACGCCTTGCTGACGCAGGCCGCGAAGGACGGCGCGAGCGACATCCACATCGAGCCGTACGAGCGCTCGAGTTCGGTGCGCTTCCGCATCGACGGCACGCTGCGCGAGGTGGTCAAGCCCAACAAGGCGCTGCACGCGGCGCTGATCTCGCGCCTGAAGATCATGGCCGAGCTCGACATCGCCGAGAAGCGGCTGCCCCAGGACGGTCGCATCAGCCTGCGCATCGGCGGGCGGGCGATCGACGTGCGAGTGTCCACGCTGGCCTCGTCCTACGGCGAACGCGCGGTGCTGCGGCTGCTCGACAAGACCGAATCGAAGTTCACGCTCGAGGGCCTGGGCATGAGCGGCGACGCCCTGACGGCGTATGCCCGCCTGATCCAGCAGCCGCACGGCATCGTGCTCGTCACCGGCCCGACCGGCAGCGGCAAGACGACCACGCTGTACGCGTCGCTGACCCGCATCGACACCGCGACGACCAACGTGCTGACGGTCGAGGACCCGGTCGAGTACGAACTGCCCGGCATCGGACAGACCCAGGTCAACGCGAAGATCGACCTCACGTTCGCGAAGGCGCTGCGCGCGATCCTGCGCCAGGATCCGGACGTCATCATGATCGGCGAGATCCGCGACTTCGAGACCGCGCAGATCGCGA
>JBDTUO010000042.1:0-13138 GCA_040007675.1 Rubrivivax sp. | reverse complement strand
AGAACCAGCCGTTGCCCATCGGGTCACTGTTGGCGAGCGAGGGGTCGGCGCGCAGGTCTTCGTTGACCTCGACGACCTCGCCGGTCACCGGCATGTACAGGTCGGCGGCGGCCTTCACCGACTCGACCACGCCGGCGATATCGCCCTTGGCGTAGGTGCGGCCGACCTCCGGCAGGTCGACGAAGACGACGTCGCCGAGCGCGTCCTGGGCATGCAGCGTGATGCCGACGACCGCGGCCTCGTGGTCCTCGATGTTGATCCATTCGTGGTCGGGCGTGAACATGGTGGTCATCGGGCGGGCTCCTCGAAGAAGGTGTCGGTCAGGTGGCTGGAATCGGCGAATGCTCGGCGGGAACGGCGCGGCGGGCGACGTTCTCAGCCGCGGTGGTAGCGGTGCGGGGTGAACGGCATCGGCGTCACGCGCATCGGCAGGCGCTTGCCGCGCAGGTCGGCGTAGACCTCGTGCTGCGGCCGCGCATGGTCCTGCGGCAGGTAGGCCATCGCGATCGCGCGGTCCACGCTCGGGCCGAGCGTGCCGCTGGTCACGCGCCCGAGCGGATGGCCGTCGGCGTCGACGATGGACGTGCCTTCACGCACCGGGGCCCGTTCCAGGCCCACCAGCCCGACCCGCTTGCTCGGCGCCGCGCCGGCAAGCTGCTGCTCGATCACTTGCGCGCCCGGGTAGCCGCCGGCACGCAGGCCGCCGGGCCGGCGCAGCTTCTGGATCGCCCACGTCAGCCCGGCCTCGACCGGGGTCGTGGTCGGACCGATGTCGTGCCCGTACAGGCACAGCCCAGCTTCGAGGCGCAAGGTATCGCGCGCGCCGAGGCCGGCCGGGGCGACCTCGGGCTGGTCGAGCAGCGCCTGCGCGAGCGCCTCGGCGTGCGTCGCCGGGACCGAGATCTCGAACCCGTCCTCGCCGGTGTAGCCCGAGCGTGTGACGTAGCAGTCGGCCCCGGCCAGCTCGAACCAGGCGCCGGTCATGAAGACCAGTGCCGGCACGCCCGGGTGCAGCCGCGCGAGCGCCGTCACGGCCAGCGGCCCCTGCAGCGCGAGCAGTGCGCGGTCGGGCAGCGGCTCGATGCGGCAGCGATGTGCGATCTGCGTGCGCAGCAGCTGCAGGTCGGCTTGCTTGCAGGCGGCGTTGACGATCAGCAGCAGGTCGTCGTCGCGGCGCGTGACCATCAGGTCGTCGAGCAGGCCACCGCTCGCATTGGTGAAGAATGCGTAGCGTTGCCGGTGCGTACCCAGGTCGACGATGTCCATCGGCACGAGCGTCTCGAGCGCCGCCGCGGCACCGTCGCCGATCAGCCGCAGCTGGCCCATGTGCGAGACGTCGAACAGCGCAGCGGCGGCGCGGCAGTGGCGGTGCTCGGCGAGGATGCCGGCCGGGTACTGGACCGGCATCGAATAACCGGCGAAGGGCACCAGGCGGGCGCCAAGACGCTGGTGCAGCGCGTGCAAGGGGGTCTGGAGCAGGGGGGCAGCGGCGGTGGTCATCGGCAAGCATCCTGGCACGGTCGACCCGAGCTGCGCCACGATCGACGCAACGGGCCCTCGCTGTCCGCTTTACCTGAGAGATTCGACCCCGGCCCCGTCGGCGGGTCTTGCCCCTTCGGTGGGCGCGCTCTGCGGGCGCGCCTCTCTCCAGTGAGGATCACAAGCCAGTCCCTTGTGCCTGAGCGTTCGAGGGTGGGCCTCTGCGCCTTCGGCGGCCCCGCGAAGGGGCTCTCTCCTGACGCCGCCAGTGTAGCAGCGGGCACCGTGCAAGGCCTACGCCAGGCGAGCGCGCAGCCGCGCCACGGCCGAGTCGACGGTGGTCAGCACCGGCAGCCCGGTGGCCGCAGCGACGGCGTCGCGAGCGCGTGCCAGGCTGAATTGCGCGAGCGCGATCACCACGCAGCCGCGGCGTGCGAGCGCCACCGCAGCGGCGGCCGCGAGCCGGTCGTGCGCGGCACCGTCGCCGGCCTGCAGCGCGGCCAGTGCGCCGTCCGCGAGTGCGGTGTGAAGCGCCTGCTCGCGCGGGAACTCCGCCGGCATCGACTGCAGCGTCGGCGCGAAGCTCGCGACGAGGCCGATCGGGCCGCCGGCGGCCTGCGCGACGGCGTCGTCGACCATCGCCTCGTTCGGGCGCAGCACGGGCCGCGGTGCGAGCCGGCGTGCCACCGCGGCGATGCAGGGGCCGAAGGCCGAGCAGGTGAACAGCAAGGCGTCCGCGCCGTGCGCCACCGCATAGTCGCCGAGCGTGATGAAGCGCTGCGTCATCGTGTCGTCGGCCGCACCGGTGCGCGCCAGATCGGCCGACAGGCTGTCGTCGAGCAGGTTCATGCGCTGCGCCTGCGGCCAGTCTCGGGCCAGGGCCGTGTTGATCGGCGCGACCGATTCGGCCAGCGCGTGGATCAGTGCGATCCGCGTCACGGGATCACGACCCCCGTCGGCGTGGCGACGACACCCGAGCCGACCGGGTACTCGACGACTCGGCTTCCAGGCTCGAAGCTGTCGAGCGCGAGCCGCCACCGCAGGCCTGGCCAGCGGTACTCGACGGTGCGTGATCGGGGCCGGTAGGCCGCGGTATACAGCGTGCCGAACCCGCGCTCGAAGTCGAGCGCGTACAGCGGCGGCTCGAGGAACAGACCGGTGAAGTGCTCGGCGCTGTCGTGATGAAGCTTCGATCGCTGCAGCAGGTAGCGCTCGCGCGCGATGGTGTCCGGTGCCGTGCTGGATGTCGCCCCGAGCCCGGTTTCGCCTTCACGCGACTGGTGGTTGCTCGCCACCGGCCGGGTCGTCAGCACGGTGTCGCGCCCGGGCGCCACCTCGGCCGTCAGCAGCTCGCGGTCGGCGTCGAGCACGGTCACGTTGTAAGCCATGTGGCTGGGCACGCGCTGCAGCACGAGGCCGGCTTCGGCGCTGGTGGTGCAGGTGTCCAGCAGGTAGCGCAGGATGATCGGCATGCCGAACCCGGGCCCCAGTTCCGTGCGGCCCCCGAACGTCAGGGAGGCGACCAGCCCGGCGTCGTTGATGCCGTCGACGAGGCCGATCAGGCAGTCGCTGGTGCCCATGATCCGGCGACCCGCCCACTGGGTGTGCAGGCAGACGGCGTCGAACGCCAGCGTCGAGTAGTCGTAGTTGCGCACCAGTAGCGGCTCGGTACCCGGCCACACCGCCTGCGTGCAGGCGCTCAGGTATCCCGGTGGGCGCCAGAGGCTCAGGAAGCGGGCGAACCCTTCGCCACCCCCCGCGAGAGCGACCTGTCGCTCCCAGGTGGGAACGAATTCGGGCATGTGGCGGTCGAGTGCTTCACGGCACTCCTGCAGGCTCGGGCGTGCGGCGTCGCCTTCCTTCAGATACCAGCGCTCGTAGGCCGGCCACAGGCGGGCGACGACCCCGACCCACGCGGCGCTGTCCGGACCGTCGGCGACGGCGTGGAACGTCAGCGCCACGCCATCCCCGCGCTGTTCACATCACCTTGAACCGGTGATCGGACACGTCGGCGGGTGCCGGCGTCGTGAGAGGAGCGGCACGGTAGTGCGCGCGGATGGCTTTGATCCATTGGCGGGTGCGGGGAGTGATACGAAAGCGGTCGTCCATGGCGCGACCGCGGGTGACGAGGATGCCCAGGTCGGCCCCTTCGTAGCGGTAGTCCCCGGGCTTCATGATGCGTAGGAAGAACGCCTCCCGTTCACTCTCGACCGCGCGCCGGTGGTAGTCGAAGCGATCGTACTCGGCCGTGCCGTCGTTCTTCAGCCGCCAGATGCCGGTGGCCGGCGCCTCGGTGATCCTGTCGATGGAGTCGTCGGTGTGCTTGATGACCATCTGGCACCACGAGTCGATGTTGTCTTTCTCGGCCCAGCGCGCGTTGAGCTCGTCGATGTCGATGTCGAACTTGATCCCCGAGAACTCCAGCAGGTGGAACAGGAACAGCGGCGCATCGGCGTGCGCGAACGCGGCGTGGTTGGTCATCGAGCTGGCGCCGGTCACACGCGGATTCAGCTCCCCGAGGTAGATCTCGTTGCTCTTCTGGTCGAGCAGGAAGTCGAGCTCGAAGTAGCCGCGATAGCCCTCCTTGCGCAACTGCTCGCCGAACAGGTGGGTGTACTGCTTGGCCTTCTCGCGCAGCCGGGCGGTAAAGGCGGTGGCGTAGATCTCGTTGCCGCACCAGCCGCCGCGGTAGGGCGTCAGTTCGCTGAAGCCGACCAGCTCCGTCATCAGCGGGCCGACGATGGTGCCGTTCCTGGTGGCGCAGGCCTCGATCGCCGAGCCGCGGCAGTTGATCCGCTTCATCACCTTGATCTCGCCCTGGCCGATGATCTCGTGCTGATGGCGCCGGAAATCGGCCGCGCTCTTGATGAAGAAAGTCGTGTGGCCGGAGTCGCCGTAGGCCGACTGGAGCACCCAGTCGGTGCCGAGCTTGCCCGCCTTGGCGACCTCGCACAGGTGCTCCCAGCTCTCGATCTCGCTCAGCGTGTTGGGCACGCTCGGCACGCCGGCCTTGTTGCCGATGCGCACGGTCTCGATCTTGTTGTCGATCCGGTTGCGCAGTTGGGCCTTCGGGAACCAGACGTCCCAGCCCTGTTCCTTGGCCAGGCGCTCGGTCTTCTCGTCGAACATCAGGAACACCAGCTTGGGCTGGCCGCCGCGGCCGTTGATGTAGTCGATCACCTCGCGGTGCTGCAGCAGGTAGTTGTTGATGTCCTCGATCGACGTGAACTCCTCGTGCGGCTGCTCCGACGGGCAGAACACGTTCGGGTGGCCACCGTCGTAGCAGTCGATGTAGCTGATGTACTTGAAGTTCTTGCACCACTCGTCGATGCCGAGCAGGTTGAAGTTGGTGGCGCTGACGAAGTAGATCGGGTCTTCGTTGCGGTGGAAGTGGCGGCGGATCTCCGAGATGTTCTTCAGCTTCCGGGACGTGGCCATGCGGGGTCTCCTTGAGTCTGTGGTCCGGCAGTCGCGCGGTCGGGCGGTCGGTCAGGCGGTAGCGGTGGCGGTGTTCAGCGCGTCGAGCGCGGGCTGGGTGAACACGCGCATGCCGAGATCTGGCCGGTAGCCGTGGATCTCCTTGACATCGAGCGCGCGCATGAAGTGCAGGATCTCCTTGGAGATGACCTGCCCGGGCACCAGGATCGGGAATCCCGGCGGGTAGGGAATGATGAAAGAGGTCGACACCAGCTCGCGCCCGGCGTCGATCGCCGCTTCGAGGCTGCCGTCCTCCATCGGGAAGTACTCGCACTGGTCCTCGTCGTAGGCGAGGAAAAACGCCTTGCGCAGGTCGCCTTCTGTGGTGCCGGTGCCGTCGACGCAGCGGAACGCGTCGTGGAAGCGCGAGAAGTCCGGCAGCGGCGGCAGCTCCTTCGTCAGCGCGTGCACGCGCCTGTCGAAACCCTTGCGCTCCATGGCGCTGGCTTCGTCGAGTTCAGCGTCGAGCTCCTGCGCCACCCGCACCAGCACTTCGATCAGATAGGCAATCGACGACCGCGTGGTGCCGATGTTCGTCATGAACAGCACCGTGTTGCGGCTGGTCTTGTTGATCTGGATGCCGTACTTGTCCATCAGGACGTCGTTCTTGAACGTGTCGCCGTCGAGCCCGGTGCCGCCGACGGCGAGCGTGATTCGCGTGGCATCGAGCGCGAATTCGTCCACCGCCCAGGCATCCCAGGTGTCGTTCCAGCCCTTGTCAGGGTCCCAGTAATGCTCGATGCCGGACTCGCGGTGCGCGGCGGGGATCATGTCGCTGACCTTCAGCACCCTGAAGTACTTCTTCAGCAGCGGGTGCGAGTCGATCGCCTTGCGCATCGCCATCGCGCTCTCGACCTGCTTTTGCACCAGCTCGAAGCCTTCCAGTTCCACCTGGCGGCGGCCGATGTCGAGCGACGCGATGATCTGGTAGTTCGGGCTCGTCGAGGTGTGCGTCATGTAGGCCTCGTGGAAGGCCGCCTCGACCTCGCCGCGGAAGTCCTGGTCGTGCACGTGGATCATCGAGCCCTGGCGCAACGAGGTCAGCGTCTTGTGCGTCGATTGCGTGGCATAGGCGCGCACGCGCACCTTGTCCGGGTCCGGCATCAGCCGGCGATCCAGCAACGCCTCGTCGCTCAGGCCCTCGACCTCCTGGCGGTGAGCCTCGTAGGCGGCACGGTAGGCCGGCTCCTTGTAGCGCTCGCGCAGAAGTTGGGCGCAATGCATCGCGGTGCGCTGACGATAGGTCGGCCCGAAGCGGGCGAAGGCGAACCAGGCTTCGTCCCACAGGAACACGAGGTCGGGCTTGATCGCCAGGCACTCCTGCATCACGCGTTCGACGTTGTAGATCAGGCCGTCGAAGGTGCAGTTGGTCAGCAGCAGCATGCGCACGCGGTCGAGCTTGCCGGCGGCGCGCAGCTCGAGCAGCCGGTGCTTGATCTCGCGCAGCGGCACGGCGCCATACATCGAGTACTCGCTCAACGGGTAGCTGTCGAGATAGACCACCTGCGCGCCGGCCAGCACCATGCCGTAATGGTGCGATTTGTGGCAGTCACGATCGACCAGCACGATGTCGCCCGGCCGCACGATCGCCTGCACGACGACCTTGTTGCAGGTGCTGGTGCCGTTGGTGGCGAAGAAGGTCTTGCGCGATCCGAAGGCGCGCGCGGCGAGTTCCTGCGCCCGCTTGATCGGCCCGGTGGGCTCGAGCAGGCTGTCCAGCCCGCCCGAGGTGGCGCTGGTCTCCGCGAGGAAGATGTTCAGCCCGTAGAAGTCCAGCATGTCGCGGATCCAGTTCGACTTGCTGATCGACTTGCCCCGGCTGATCGGCAACGCGTGGAAGACGCCGGTCGGCTGCTTGGAATAGGTCTTGAGCGCGGTGAAGAACGGCGTCTGGTAGCGCTGCTGCACCGCACGCAGGATGTTCAGGTGCAGCTCCATGTAGTCCTCGCGGTTGTAGAACACGCGCTGGCAGCCGCCGAGGTCACGGCCGGCGATGTCTTCCACCGAGCGGTCGGTGACCAGGAAGACGTCCAGCTCGGGCCGCACCTTGCGCAGCAGGCGGCACAGCTCGGGGCCGTAGTCCTCCGGCTCGATCGTGTCGATCTGCTCGTCGCCGACGCGGTTCAGATAGCGGTTCAGGATCTTCAGCTTGTGCTGGCTCTCGAACGCGAAGTCGTAGCGCACGACCACCGACTGGATGCTGTGGTTGAACAACACGCCCATCAGCGCATCCTCGAAGCTGGACACCACCACCGGCTCGTAGACGAAGCCGTCGTCCTTGCGGCGCATCGCCCGCAGCGCGACGCGCTGGTTCTCCTGCTGTGCCGGCGTCAGCGCGTCGACGATCAGGATCTCGAAGTAGGGGCGCGTCGCGGCGGCACCGGATTCGCGCTCGTTGGTCTCTTCCTCGCTCGGCTCGTCGTCGTCGGCCGTGTTGTCGAGGCCCTTGTGGCGGTAGGCGCCGCTCATCATCGAGCGTACGGTGCGCGTGACGCCGGCGGCGAACTCGCGGTGGTCCTCGCGCGTCAGCCACTGGCTCAGCTGGTCCAGCCCACGCCGGCCGGGAAAGCCCCAGTAGGCCTCGATCGGCTCCAGCGAGACCAGTAGTCCACGCGCCTTCTCGCGCAGCGCGACGCGGTTGCGCTCGCGGCTGCTGCTGGCCAGCTGGTTGGCCACGCCCTTGAGCTGGTTCCAGCGGTCGCTGCGCAACTGGCTGGCGCTGTAGTAGTCCCCCAGCGAGCCCGTCTTGTCGGGTGCCGCTACGGTGGCCGCGAAGCCGGGGTCATGCTTGGCGTTCATCGGCTGGTCTCCTCCTCGAGTTCATTTGCGCACCGGCGGCGGGCGCGCCGCGAACAGCCCGGCATCCAGCACGCCGGCGGTGCCGGCAATCGTCGGCCCGGTGGGTGGTGGTGCACGGGAGGCGCCGGCGCGCCCGGGCATCACGAGCGGGCCCAGCGTGTGCAGATAGGCGTCGATGCCTGCCTGACGGTCGTAGACGCGGAAATCGACCTTGCGGTCGCGGAAGCTCTTGAGCATCTGCCCCAGGCAGCGGGTGCCGGTCTCGCGCTGGCGGCGCACTTGTGAGAGGTCGATCTCCACCGGGATGATTTCCTCGCCCCCGGCGGCCTGGTGGATCACCGTGCCGGCCGGGTCGACCACGCACGAGCGGCCGACGCCGCCGGCCAACAGGCCATTGATGTCGAACACGTAGGCCTGGAACTGCGCGGCGGTGCTGCGCGCCATCGCGAGCTCGACGTCGCGGTCGATGGTGCCGGTGAGCACCGGATGCAGCAGCACCTCGGCGCCCATCGCGGTGAGCGTGCGCGAGGTCTCCGGAAACCACATGTCGAAGCAGATCGACAGACCGAAGCGGCCGACGTCGGGGACGTCGAAGACGCAGAACTCGGTGCCCGGCTCGATCCCGTGCTCGTACGGCAGGAACGGGAACATCTTGCGGTAACGCGCCACCACCTCGCCGGCCGGGTTGATGACCGACGCCGTGTTGTGCAGCCGCCCCTCGGCGCCGCGCTCGAAGATCGAGCCGGTGACGAGCCAGACGCCATGCCGCACCGCGGCCGCCTGCAGCGCCTGCTCCTCGGCCCCGGGCAGCGTGGCCGGCGCGGTCGGCACGGGGCCGCAACACGCCAGTTCACTGAACAGGATCATCTGCACCCACGGGAATCGGGCCATGCAGATGTCGACGCGCTGCACCATCGCGGCGACATTGCTCAGCCCGGCCGGTACGGCCATCTGCACGCCGGCGATCGCGAACGGAATCACGCGCCGACCTTCACGCCGCCGCCGTCGCCCGCGCCTTCAGCGCGAGCATCGAGGTCTTCAGGATCGCCAGACCCTCGCGCACCAGCGCCGGCTCGGCGGTCAGCGGCGCCAGGAAGCGGATCACGTTGCCGCGCGTGCCGCAGGCCAGGATGATCAGACCGCGCTGTGCGCAGTCCATCACCAGCGCCTTGGTCAGCTCGGGGTCCGGCCGGTTGGCGTCGCCACCCTGCACCAGCTCCATCGCCACCATCGCGCCGAGCCCCCGGATGTCGCCGACGATGCCCTCCAGTTCCGGCGACGCGGCGATCGCTTGCAGCTCGCCGCGCAGCAGCTCGCCGAGTGCTTCGGCCTTTGCGCACAGGCCCTCGGACTCGATCACGTCCAGCACCGCGTGCGCCGCCGCGCATGCCACCGGCGAACCGGCATAGGTGCCGCCGAGGCCGCCGGGCGCCGGTGCATCCATGATGGCGGCCTTGCCGGTGACGGCAGCCAGCGGGAAACCACCCGCCAGGCTCTTGGCCAGCAGCATCAGGTCGGGCTCGATGCCGGCGTGTTCGATCGCGAACAGGCGGCCGGTGCGCGCGAAACCGGTCTGCACCTCGTCGACCACGAGCACGATGCCGTGTTCGTCACAGACCTTGCGCAGGGTCTGCAGGAAGGCGGGTGGCGCGACGTAGAAGCCGCCTTCCCCCTGCACCGGCTCGACGATCATCGCCGCGACGCGGTCGGGTTCGATGTCGGCCTTGAACAGCGTCTGCAGCGCCGCCAGTGACTGCTCGACCGTCACTCCGTGGTACGCGACCGGGAACGGCAGGTGATAGACGTCACCGGGGAACGGGCCGAAGCCGGTCTTGTACGGCACCACCTTGCCGGTGAGCGCCATCGCCATCATCGTGCGCCCGTGGAAGCCGCCGGAGAACGCGATGACCCCCGGCCGACGCGTGTGCGCGCGGGCGATCTTCACCGCGTTCTCGGCCGCTTCGGCGCCGGTCGACAGCAGGATCGTCTTCTTCGGCGTCGGGCCCGGCGCGAGTGCGTTGAGCCTTTCGCACAGCGTCAGGTACGTCTCGTACGGGGTGATCTGGAAGCAGGTGTGGCTGAACTGCTGCAGCTGCTGCTGCACCGCGGCCACCACGGTGGGGTGCAGGTGGCCGGTGTTGACGACCGCGATGCCGGCGGCGAAATCGATGTAACGCTTGCCTTCGACGTCCCAGATCTCGGCGTTGCGAGCGCGGTCGGCGAAGATGGGCAGCATCGTCGAGACGCCCCGCGGGACGGCGGATTCGCGCAGCTGCTGCAGCGCGGTGTTGGTGCGTGAACTCATGTGCGGCATCCTTCAAGTGGTCGATGGCGGCGGCCGGGCGGCAGCGCCGCCCAGCACGCGCAAGAGGGCCGTCAAGGGGGCGCGGGTCGCCGACGTTGCAGGAGGGCGACGAGGCCGAGCAGCAGCAGCGCCGGCACGACCATCCATTCCTTCGCAGGCCTGGGCGCGTCGAGTTCGATCGCGCTGATCCTGAAGCCCTGCTCGAAGCCGAGCTTCTCCGCGCGGCTGCCGAACTTGACCTGCATCACCTGCAGCTCGTCGCCTTGCGGGATCACCCGCAGCCCGACCTTGTCGAGTCGATCGCGGGCCGTGCCCGGGTCGCCGAGCGGCAGCAGCACGCCCCGAGAGACGTCCTTGCCCTCGAGGGTCTGGCCGTCGATCCAGAGCCGCTGCGTGGCGTCTTTCGGCGCGGTGTCTGCGATAGCCATCAGTTGCGTGGCCGGCGCGCGGACGTAGGGCTCGTAGACCATGTCCCACCAGAAGCCGGGTCGGAACAGCGTGAAGGTCACCAGCAGCAACGCGATCGACTCCCACCACCGGTTCTTGCGCAGGAACCAGCCCTGGGTCGCGGCGGCGAACATCAGGTTGGCGAGGATGGCCGTGGCGACCACCAGCACGAGATGCGGCACGCTGCCGATGTCCATCAGCAGCAGCTGCGTGTTGAAGATGAACATGAACGGCAGGATCGCCGTGCGGATGCTGTAGCCGAACGCGGTGACTCCGGTCTTGATCGGGTCGCAGCGCGCGATGCCGGCGGCCGCGTACGACGCCAGGCCGACGGGAGGCGTGACGTCGGCCATCAGGCCGAAGTAGAAGACGAACAGGTGGACCGCGATCAACGGCACCAGCAGCCCGCTCTGCGAGCCGAGTTCGACCACCACCGGGGCCATCAGCGTCGACACGACGATGTAGTTCGCGGTCGTCGGCAGGCCCATGCCCAGGATCAGGCAGATCACTGCGACCATCACCAGCATCAGCATCAGGTTGCCGCCGGAGATGACTTCGACCAGCTCCGTCATCACCAGGCCGATGCCGGTCAGCGTGACGGTGCCGACGATGATCCCGGCCGCGGCCGTCGCGATGCCGATGCCGATCATGTTGCGTGCGCCGGTCACGAGGCCGTGGAACAGTTCGCGCAGCCCCAGCGTCCAGGTCCCTTCGCGCGCCTGCCGGCGGAACATCGCGAACAGCGGGCGCTGCGTGACGACGATCGCGATCAGGAACATGGTCGCCCAGAAGGCCGACAGCGCGGGCGACATCTCCTCGACCATCAGGTTCCAGATCAGCACCACCACCGGCAGCAGGAAGTGCAGGCCGGACTTGAGCGTGGGGCCGGATTCTGGCAGGTACTCCATCGGCTGGTTCGGGTCGTCCAACTTCAGTTCAGGGAAGCCTGCGCCGTAGCGAATCAGTGCCACGTAGGTGATCAGCACGCCGACGAAGACGATCGGCATCGCGGCGTCGCCGGCCACGGTCTTGATCCAGCCGAGACCGTAGTAGACGATGCCCGACAGAACGATGAAACCGGCCACCGTCATCGCGAACGAACGCAGCCGCTGGCCGGGCGATGGCCCACCGGGCGCGCGCGGGATGCCGCGGATGTCGCTCTTCATCGCCTCCAGGTGGACGATGTAGAAGAGCGCGATGTAAGAGATCAGCGCCGGCAGCAGCGCGTGCTTGAGCACCTGCACATAGGGAATGCCGACGTACTCGACCATCAGGAACGCCGCCGCGCCCATCACCGGCGGCATGATCTGACCGTCCACCGACGCCGCGACCTCGACCGCGGCGGCCTTGTCGGGCCGGTAGCCCACGCGTTTCATCAGCGGGATCGTGAAGGTGCCGGTGGTCACCACGTTGGCGATCGACGAGCCGGAGATGACACCGGTGGCCGCCGAGGCAAGCACCGCGGCCTTCGCCGGGCCGCCGCGCAGGTGACCGAGCATCGAGATCGCGCTCTTGATGAAGTAGTTGCCGGCGCCGGCGGTCTCGAGCAGAGCGCCGAACAGCACGAACAGGAAGATGAAGCCGGAAGAGACGCCGAGCGCGACGCCGAACACACCTTCGGTCGTCAGCCACAGGTGCGACATGCCCTTGCCGAGCGAGGCTCCCTTGTGCGCGATCATGTCCGGCATGTGCGGGCCGCCGAAGATGTAGATGATGAAGACGATCGCCAGAATCACCATCGGCAGGCCGAGAGCGCGGCGCGCGGCCTCGAGCAGCAGCGTCAGGCCGAGCACGGCGACCACCAGGTCCTGCGTGATCGGCGCGCCGGGGCGTGTCGAGAGCTCCCGGTAGAAGATCATGATGTAGGCGGCGCAGAACGCCGCCACCGCCGCGAGCATCCAGTCCTGCACCGGAATGCGGTCACGCGGAGACGTCTTCAAGGCCGGGTAGGCCAGATACGCCAGGAACATCGCGAAGGCCAGGTGGATGGCCCGCGATTCGGTGTCGTTGAGGACGCCGAACCCCACCGCGTAGGGCAGTGGCGAGGCGATCCACAACTGGAACAACGACCACGCCAGCGCGACGCCGAGCAGCACCCGGCCTGCGAGCCCGGTCGGGTCTCGACCGCCGGTGTCGGCCTCGGCAACGAGCTTGGCGAGGTCGACGTCGTTCGAATCGGAGACGGCCGTGGGGGAGGGAGCCGTCATGTTTCAACTCCCGGGCCCATGCCCACGGCCGCCGGGCTCACATCCAGCCCTTTTCTTTGTAGTACTTCACCGCGCCCGGGTGCAGCGGTGCCGACAGACCATCCTTGATCATGAGCTTCGGATCGAGGTGGGCGAAGGCCGGGTGGAGCTTCTTGAAGTCGTCGAAGTTCTCGAATACCGCCTTGACCATCTCGTAGACGACGTTGTCGGGCACCTTGGCCGAGCTGACGAAGGTCGCCAGCACACCGTAGGTCGGCGTCGCGTTCGGATTGTTGGCGTACAGGCCGCCCGGGATGTCCACCTTGGCGTAGTAGGGCGCGCCGGCGACCAGCTTGTCCACCGCCGGTCCCGTGAGCGGGACGAGCTGGGCACCGCAGGTCGTGGTCGGGTCCTGGATGTTGGCCGAAGGGTGGCCGACGCCGTA
>JBDTUO010000041.1:0-13161 GCA_040007675.1 Rubrivivax sp. | reverse complement strand
CAACCGGCGGCGCGAGCCGCTTGCGTATCATTGAGCGAATCGCCAATCAACAACGATTCGTCGACCGACAACTGGTCGCCGATTCCCTTTGCGGGCCCGAAGAGCCGATCGGAGGGCACGACGCCCTCGTACGCCACCCGTCCGGACGGGCCCCACTGCGTGCCGAGGGCGCCCGTGTCCGGGGCCGCTGTCGCAGCGCGCCGACGCTCGAGGATCGGACGCCAGTGCAGGCGGTCCGTGCGCACGTCCGGGTCGGCCGCATGCACGCGCGAGACGAAGAAGTAACCCCGGGCGACACGTTCAGTGCTGCCGCGGTAGGCATCCTGACACCAGGTCAGCGAGCCGTGATACCCGACCTTGAGATCCTCGTCGCTGTACGGTCGGTTGATCCAGCCGAAGTCCGGGCCGAGGAAATCGACATCGCCCCGATGCACGGCGCCGATCAGCAGGTTCCACTCCGAACGCGCGGCAAAGGTGTGCTCGCCGCAGACCGGCAGGCGCACCGAATACTCGTCGCCCTGCGCCGTGCGCAGCAGGCGCCCCTGCTCCGAAACCACTGAGCCGATGCTGACGGTCGAGTAGCGGCCCAGCGCTGCGCCGGCGCGCGCGATGTCGTTCCACGACACCATGTCCATCACCGGACGCTTGGCCAGCAGCAGTTCTCGCCGGTCCCGGCCGGAGCCCAGTTCGAAGTGGAGCCACCCTGGGCGTGCCTCGGCGATCTTGCCACGCAAGCGACCGTCGGGGCCTACCGGTCGCACCTCGTCCAGTACCGAGCGACCCGGACCGAACAGGAGGTCGTCGTCGACCTCGCCGAGGAACGTGATGCGACCGTGGTCGATCCGTCGACGACGGTGTGGGATTGCGGCGCTACGGCGACGCGGTCCTGGCATCCGGCGACCAGCGCCACGACCCAGCCGAGTGTCGCGATAACGACAAACCGCCTCCACCAGCGTTCACGATCACCACGCTGGCCCGGGCGCCTCTTTGACATCGTTGTATTCCGACTTCCATGGACGCGGGGCAGCATACCGGAGCGGTGCAAGCGCGGCCGGGTCCCGCTGGCCGGGTCGAGCAATCTGACTCGGCTGCTCGGTAACGCGGACGGTCGCGCTGGCGCGCTTGCCGGCGTGGGAGGCCTCGGCCTTGAGCGTGAGGGCGGCGGCCGCAAAGCTGGTCAGTGCCGATATCGCCCCAGCCCGAGCGGCACCGCGTCGATTTCGGGCTGCCGGCTCGCGACCATGTCGGCCACCGCCCGCCCGGTGCCGGCCGCCATCGTCCACCCCAGCGTGCCGTGCCCGGTCGCCAGCAGCAGGCCGTCGACCGGTGTCGGGCCGATGATCGGCGTGCCGTCGGGCGTCATCGGCCGCAGCCCGCACCAGAAGCTGGCCTGCGCGACGTCGCCGCCGCGCGGGAACAGGTCCGTCACCACGTGCTCGAGCGTCGCGCGGCGCGCTTCGCGCAGCGCGGTGCTGTAGCCCGCGAGCTCGGCGGTGCCACCGACCCGGATGCGGTCCCCGAGCCGGGTCACGGCGACCTTGTGCGTCTCGTCCATGATGGTCGACTCCGGCGCGCCCGCCGGGTCGGTGATCGGCAGCGTGATCGAGTAGCCCTTGACCGGGTAGACCGGCAGGCGGATGCCGATCGGCCGCAGCAGCGGCGCGGAATGGCTGCCCAGCGCCAGCACGACCCGGTCGGCGCTGAGCCGGCCGGCGCCGGTGCGCACGCCGACGAGCCGGCCGCCCTCGACGTCCAGCGCCTCGATCGGCGTGTTCCAGCGCAGGCGAGCGCCCATCGCCGCGGCCCGCTGCGCGAGCTGGTTCGTGAACTTGAAGCAGTCGCCGGTCTCGTCGTTCGGCAGCCGCAGCGCGCCGACGAACTTCTCCTGGGTCAAGCGCAGCGCCGGCTCGACGGCGCAGAAGCCGGCACGGTCCAGCACCTCGAAGGGCACGCCGTACTGCCGCAGCACCTCGACGTCGCCGCCGATGGCGTCGAGCTGTTTCTGGGTCCGGAACAGCTGCAGCGTGCCCTGCGTGCGCTGGTCGTAGTCGATGCCGGTGTCGGCCCGCAGCGCCTTCAGGCAGTCGCGGCTGTACTCGGCCAGCGGCACCATGCGGCTCTTGTTCAGCGCATAGGCCTTCGCGTTGCAGTTGGCCAGCATCATCAGCCCCCAGCGCCACATCGCGGGGTCGAGCAGCGGCCAGATGACGAGCGGCGAGTGCCGCATCAGCATCCACTTGATCGCCTTGACCGGCACGCCCGGCCCGGCCCACGGCGCGGAGTAGCCGGGCGACACCTCGCCGGCGTTGGCGAAGCTGGTTTCCAGCGCCGGCCCGGGCTGGCGGTCCACGAGCTCGACCTCGTGTCCGTCGCGCGCCAGGTAGTACGCCGCCGTCACACCGATCACGCCACCGCCGAGCACCAGCACCTTCATGTCGCCCCCTTGCCGGACCACGCCACTGTAGAGGCCCCGCCGCCTCAGGGTGCTCGCGAATCCAAGAGAATCGCCGCATGAACAGAGCTTCGCCGGCAGGACGGCTGTCGATGACCCAGGTGCTGCTGTGCGGCGCCGCGATCGTCACGCTGTCGATGGGCATCCGGCACGGCTTCGGCCTGTGGCTGCAGCCGATCACGATGGACCGCGGATGGACACGCGAGACCTTCGCGTTCGCGCTCGCGGTGCAGAACCTCGCGTGGGGCGTCGCCGGGCCGTTCGCCGGCGCGCTCGCAGACCGCTTCGGCGCCTTCCGCGTCATCCTGGTGGGCGCCGTGTCGTACGCGCTCGGGCTGGTCGGCATGGCGCTCGCCACCTCGGGGCTGGGCTTCACCGGCAGCTCGGGCCTGATGATCGGGATGGCGCAGGCCGGCACGACCTACGCCGTCATCTACGGTGTGCTGGTGCGCAACGTCGCGCCCGAACGCCGATCCTGGGCGATGGGCGTGGCGGCGGCCGCCGGCTCGTTCGGTCAGTTCCTGATGGTGCCGGTCGAGAACTGGCTGATCGCCGTCTGGGGCTGGCAGAACGCCTTGTTCGTGCTCGCCTGCGCCGTGCTCGCGATCATGCCGCTGGCCTTCGGCCTGCGCGAACCGAAGGCGGCGCCTGGCACGGCATCGCCGCACCACCAGAGCATCGGTTCGGCGCTGCGCGAGGCCTTCGGCTACCGCAGCTTCCAGTTGCTGATGGCAGGCTACTTCGTCTGCGGCTTCCAGGTCGTGTTCATCGGCGTGCACATGCCGAGCTACCTCAGGGACCACGGCCTGGGCCCGGGCGTCGCGACGACGGCGCTGGCGCTGATCGGCCTGTTCAACGTCTTCGGCACCTATGGCGCCGGCGTGCTCGGCCAGCGACTGGCCAAGCGCCACATCCTGGCCAGCATCTATGCGCTGCGCTCGGTGGCGATCGTCCTGTTCCTGCTGGTGCCGCTGACGCCTGCCAGCGTCTACGTGTTCTCCGCAGTGATGGGCGTGCTGTGGCTGTCGACGGTGCCGCCGACGAACGCCGTCGTCGCCCAGATCTTCGGGGTGCAGTACATGTCGATGCTCGGGGGCTTCGTGTTCCTGTCGCACCAGGTCGGCAGCTTCCTCGGTGTGTGGCTCGGCGGCACGCTGTACGACCGCACCGGCAGCTACGACGTCGTCTGGTGGCTGGCGGTGGTGCTCGGGGGCTTCGCCGCGCTGATCAACCTGCCGGTGCGCGAGACGGCGATCGTGCGCACTGCGCTGCGCCCGACATGAGCGGCGCGACCCCGGCATCGCCGGCCGCCGTGTCCGCCCGCGCGGCGCGCCGTCGCTGGTGCTGGCGTGGCGCGGCGGCGGCGGCACTCGCGCTCGTCTTCGCCGCCTACCTCAACCCCCACGTCGCGGTCGATCTCGCGAACGCCGTCTGGGCTTGTTTCTGAGCGCGGCCACGGACTACCGATGAACGCCGCATCGATGACATCGCCCGACGCCACGATCGGTGAGCCGTCGCCCTGGCTGCTGCGCTGGGCGCACCTGATCCGCCCCGGCGGGCGCGTGCTCGACCTCGCCTGCGGTCGAGGTCGCCACCTGCGCTGGTTGGTTGCCCGCGGATTCAGCGTCACCGGCGTCGACCGCGACGCGGCGGCGCTCGAGCCCTTGCGCGCGCTGAGCGCCGAACTCCTGGTCGCCGACCTCGAGACCGGGCCCTGGCCGCTGGCGGGCCGTCGCTTCGACGCCGTCGTCGTCACCCACTACCTCTGGCGGCCGTTGTTCCCGACGCTGCGCGCGGCCCTCGACGACGGCGGCGTCTGGATCCACGAGACTTTCGCGGCCGGCAACGAGACGGTTGGCCGGCCCGCCAGGCCCGAGTTCCTGCTTGGCCCCGGGGAACTGCTGCACGCCGCGGAGGGTCTGTGCGTGGTGGCCTACGAAGACGGATTTCTCAGCGCGCCCGATCGTTTTGTCCAGCGCATCGTCGCGGTGGCGCCGCCGGGACCGGGCACGCCGCTGCCGGTACGGCTCCCGCTCGCGCCGGCCGGCGGGCCGAAGCCCGGCGGATAGAATCTGACGATTCATGGATTCCCCCGCATGAAACCCATCGTTGGCAGCATCGTCGCGCTGGTCACGCCGATGTTCGAGGACGGCCGGATCGACCTGGACGGGCTGCGCCGTCTGATCGACTGGCACATCGCCGAAGGCACCGACTGCATCGGCGTCGTCGGCACGACCGGCGAGTCGCCGACCGTGACCGTCGACGAGCACTGCGAGATCATCCGCGTCGCCGTCGAACACGCCGCCGGGCGCGTGCCCATCATGGCCGGCGCCGGCGGCAACTCCACGGCCGAGGCGATCGAACTGTCGCGCTACGCGCAGAAGGTGGGTGCCGACTGCACGCTGCAGGTCGTGCCCTACTACAACAAGCCCTCGCAGGAGGGCATCTACCGCCACTTCCGCGCGATCGCCGAGGCGGTCGACCTGCCGCATGTGCTCTACAACGTGCCCGGGCGCACCGTGGCCGATCTGCAGCACGACACGGTGCTGCGGCTGGCGCAGGTGCCGGGCATCGTCGGCATCAAGGAAGCGACCGGCGACATCGCGCGCGCGGCCTGGCTGATCAAGCAGGCGCCCGCGGGCTTCTCGATCTATTCCGGCGACGACGCGACGGCGGTCGCATTGATGCTGCTGGGCGGCCACGGCAACGTCAGCGTCACCGCCAACGTCGCGCCGCGCGCCATGCACGAGTTGTGCATGGCGGCGATCGAAGGTGACGTCAAGCGCGCCACCGCGCTGCACATGACGCTGTTGCCGCTGCACAAGCAGCTGTTCTGCGAGCCGAGCCCGGCACCGACCAAATGGGCGCTGGCACAGATCGGCCAGTGCCGCGATGTGATGCGGCTGCCGATCCTGCCGCTCGGCGAAGCCGGCCGCGCCGCGGTCGGCCAGGCGCTGCGCGACGCCGGGCTGCTGTGAGCGCCACGCCCGGGCCGCTGGCGCCCCGACCTTGTCCGCTGCCGGCCCGCGTCGCCTCCTGCGGCCGCGCTGCCTCCGCCCCGCCCACCTTTCCGTCCGAGATGCCTCTGTGAGAACTCCCTTCCCGACGTCCCCGCTGACCTGGGCCACGCTGGTCACCGCGGCGCTGCTCGCCGGCTGCTCCACGCTCGGCAACCTCCTGCCGGGGGACAAGACGGACTACCGCAGCGAGTCGCGCCAGACCTCAGGCCTCGAGGTCCCGCCGGACCTGACACAGCTCGCGCGCGAAGGACGCTATCAGGCCCCCGCGGGCGTCGTCAGTGCGAATGCGGCGAACGCCGCCGCGCCCGCCGTCAGCGCCGCGCCAGCCGCGCAGACGGTTGCCCTCAGCAGTGCCGGCGACGCGACGCTCAAGCGTGATGGCGACCTGCGCTGGCTGGCCGTCAACCAGCCGCCCGAGCGGCTGTGGGAACAGGTGCGCACGTTCTGGCTCGAGTCCGGCTTCACGCTCGCGGTCGAGGAGCCGAAGATCGGAGCGATGGAAACCGACTGGGCCGAGAACCGGGCCAAGCTGCCGAAGGACCTGTTCCGCGACACCGTCGGCAAGCTGATCGACAACCTCTGGGACACCGGCACGCGGGACCGTTTCCGGACCCGCATCGAACGCACCCCGACCGGCAGCGAGATCTTCATCGCTCACCGGGGCCTGGCGGAGGTGTACGCCAGCGGCGCACTGAAGGACGACATCCGCTGGGCGCTTCAGCCCGCGGACCATCAGCTCGAGGCCGAATTCCTCAGCCGGTTGATGGTGCGACTGGGCAGCCCCGCGGACGCCGCGCGCGTCGCGCTCGCATCGCCCAAGCCCGAGACGACGGCCCGTGCGCGCCTGCTGCCCGGCCAGACCACGGCGACGCTGGAAGTCAACGAGGGTTTCGACCGCGCGTGGCGCCGCGTCGGGCTCACGCTCGACCGCACCGGCTTCACGGTCGAAGACCGCAACCGCGCCGACGGCTTCTACTACGTGCGCTACGTCGCCGGTCGCAAGGCGAGCGACGACCAGCGTGGCCTCTTCAGCCGCCTGTTCGGCAGCGACGACGATGCCGGCAAGGCCGAGCGCTACCGCATCGCGGTCAAGGGCACCGGCGAGACCTCGATCGTCGCGGTACAGACGGCCGACGGCCAACCCGTGCCGGCCGAAGTCGGCCAGCGCATCGCCGGCGTGCTGCTGAACGACCTGAAGTAGGGCCTGTTCACGCTACGGGAAGGGACCGCGTTGCGTGAACAGGCCCTGGCCCGCGGGCGGATTTCAGGACCGGGCTCAGGCCTTCCTGGCGCGGCCCTGAAATGGCTGAACGCAGCCTGAAACGCAGCCTGGAAACGCAGAAGGCCGCCCTTTCGGACGGCCTTCCGCATTCCGGTACGGAAACGGTTACTTCGCGGCGGCGCTCGCAGCGTCGATGGCGGCGCCGACGGCAGTCGACGCGGCTTCACCGGCGGTCACCGCGGCGCTGCCGGCCATCTCGGCCGAGCTGGCGGCAGCCGAAGCGGCATCGCTCATCGTCGGCGCCGTGACGACAATGGGCGCCGGTGCGGGCGCCGGGACCACGACGACCTCTTCCTTCTTGCCGCAGGCGACGAGGGTCAGTGAGGCCACCATGGCGGCCAGCAGGAGCGACTTGTTCATTTCAGTTCCTCGGGGATGTGTTCGTTGGACAGACCATGTCTTGGCCGGTGTCCGTTGCGGGCCGACGCCAGTCGACGACACGAATGAACCCTTTGCCAAGCGTGTGTCGCGGCCTTTGTCGGAGTGGCCACGGTCACACAACCGGCGATTCTAGACCGACCTAGGATATTCCCTAGAACCCGAGCGGGCGCAGTGGCCAGTCAGGCGTCGACCGTTGTAGGGTCGCGTCAATACGCTCACGCGCAGTGCGGGCGGCCAGCGCGTCCGCGGCCGTCCGCCCCCGCGGGGGGTCGGGTTGCCACAGCTCGAGCACCACCGGGCCGTCGTCGATCAGCAGCGTCGGCAACGGGCCGCGGTCGGCATCCGACGGCACCCGCGGGTCGATGGCGTGTGTCCAGTCGCGCCGCCACGCACTGAAGCGGGGGTGGGCGCGCTCCATGAGCTCGAAGCCCTCGGCCAGCAGCACGAGCCGACGCAGCGGGAGATGCAGCCACGCGCTCAGCGCGGCTATCAGTGCCGGCCGGTCGAGCGGCCAGTCGGCAAAGTCGCGGTCGACCCACCACAGCGTGCGGGCGGAGCGCGCGATCGCGGCGGCCAGCGTCGACTCCACGGCGGCCTGAAAGCCGGCCCGGTCATGCACCTCCAGATCGAGCCGGGGCGGCGCGGGGTCGGCGGGCGTGGCGCGATCAGCGCTCGTCGGCATGCGCCGGCTCCTCGTGCAACCAGCCCGCTGCCAGCCACTCGTCCAGCGTCGCGGCGGCCTCGGCGCCCAGCCGCACGCGGTCGGCGGCGTCGAGCCGCCGCCGGTCCGCCAGGCGTTGCAACACGTGCCGATCCGTGCCACCGACCCGCCAGGACTCACCGTTCAGGAACAGCTGGTCGCCGTCGTAGAGCATGCGCGATCGTGCATCGAGCCGCACGCCGCGGGGCGCCGTGGGGCCCCTCGCACGGGGGGGGCGGGAGGGCGGCGCCGGATCGAACCAGACCTGCGGCTTGGGCTCGGACAGCCACTCACCGAGCACACCCCGCAGTGCGCGCGGCGAGCGCTGCGCCCGCGCCAACGCCGCCAGCGCGAAGTCGACCAGTCCGTCCGGCAACGCGCCCGGGTGGGCGGCGGCGCGCTGCGCCGGGTCGGCGTAACGCAGCGGGTCATCGGGCAGGTCTTCGGCCAGTCGCGCCAGCAGTTCGCGCGCGAGTTCATCGCGCGCCGGGGCGCGAAAGCCGATCGACACCGTCATGCACTCGCCGCCGACCGCGCTGCCCTCGTGCCCCCAGCCCGGCGGCAGGTACAGCAGGTCACCCGGCTCGAGCACCCAGTCGTGTTCGGGTTCGAATCGCTGCAGCAGGCGCAGCGGCGTCCCGGTCTGCCATTCGGGCTCGGCGACGCGGCCGATCTGCCAGCGGCGGCGCCCCTGCACCTGGAGCAGGAAGACGTCGTACGAGTCAAGGTGCGGTCCGACCCCGCCACCGTCGCTCGCCCACGACACCATCAGGTCATCCAGCCGCGCGTGCGGCACGAAGGCGAAGCGCTGCAGCATCGCATGCGCCGCCGGCACGTGCAGGTCCAGCCCCTGGACCAGCAGCGTCCAGCCGGGGCGGCGCCGCGGCGGCAGCGCACGCACCGGCAGCGGGCCGTGACGCAGCCGCCAACGCCCGTCCACGGCACGCTGAACCAGTCGCGACTCGACGTCGTCGCGCGCCGCGAGCGCCTTCAGCGCGGCGAAATCCGCCGGCGGCTCGACCCCGGGCCAGGCGCCGCACACCCGCAGCGGCCGCTTGTGCCAGTGGCGCCGCATGAAGCGGCGTGGCGACAGCCCACCGAGCAGCGGCGTGGGGGCGTCCAGCTCCTCGAGATCCATCCGCGCATTGTCGGTGCGCCTGGCACGGCGCGGGCGCGGCAGCGATCGATGCGATCATCGGACATGCTCATCGATGCCCCCTGCGTCGTCGCCCTCACCTGGACCCTGACCGACGCCCAGAACCGACCCATCGACGCCCTCGAGACGCCGACCGAGTTCTTCTTCGGCGGCGAGGACCTGCTGTCCGCGGTCGAAGACGCGCTCGTCGGCCACGAGCCGGGCTTCGAGACCCGAGTGCAGCTCGAGCCGGAGCAGGCCTTCGGTGACTACCGCCCGGAACTCGTGTGCTTCGAGGCCCGCGCGCTGTTCCCGGACGCCCTCGAAGTCGGCGTCGCCTTCGAGGGCCTGCCGCCGGGCGCCAAGACGCCCGACATGCCCGCCGACGCGATCTACGTGGTCACCGAGATCTACCCTGACCACGTGGTGCTCGACGGCAACCATCCGCTGGCCGGGCTTGCGCTGCGGATCGCGGTGACGGTGGTCAGGGTGCGTGCCGCGACCGAAGACGAGGTCGAGTCCGGCAGCGTCAGCGGCAGCGCGCTCAGCGTGCTGCAAACGGCCCCACCACCGTCGCAGCGGCACTGACCGGGCCGCGCCGGCCGGCGCTCAAGCGCGGCCGGTCGACCCGAAACCGCCCTCGCCGCGCGTCGACGTGTCGAACGACTCGACCCGGCGAAAGTGGGCCTGCACCACCGGCACGATGACGAGTTGCGCCAGCCGCTCCATCGGCTGCAGCGTGAAGGCGACCGCGCCGCGGTTCCAGCAGCTCACCATCAGCGGGCCCTGGTAGTCGCTGTCGATCAGGCCGACCAGGTTGCCCAGCACGATGCCGTGCTTGTGGCCCAGCCCGGAGCGCGGCAGGATCACCGCCGCCAGCCCCGGGTCGTCGATGTGGATCGCCAGGCCCGTCGGCACGAGTTCGGTCTGCCCCGGCGCCAGCAGCAGCGCGGTGTCGATGCAGGCCCGCAGGTCCAGCCCGGCGCTGCCGGGCGTCGCATAGGCGGGGCCGAACTCGTCGAAGGCGGCCGCGATGCGCGGGTCGAGCACCTTGACGTCGATCGTCGCCATCGGCAATTCTCCGTCTGGCAATCAGGCGCGGCGGGCCGGCTGGGGAATCGACGACAGCGTTATCGACGACGGCGGCGTCACGGCGGCGCTGCGCTCGGCGATCTCCTGCACCAGTAGGCGCGCCAGCCCGAGCTTCGGCCCGGGCGGCAGTTCACGTTCGCCGGCCGCGTCGACCAGCACCACCGCGTTGTCATCGCGCCCGAAGGTCGCGGGACCGAGGTTGCCGACGATCAGCGGCACGCCCTTGCGCACGAGCTTGTCACGCGCGTGGCGCACGAGGTCCTGGGTCTCGGCCGCAAAGCCGACGCACCACGGTCGCTGCGATGGCGGCAATGCGGCGACCGCGGCGAGGATGTCGGGGGTCGGCGTCATCTCGACGCGGGGTGCGGCCTGCGCGCCATCCTTCTTGATCTTCTGCGGGTTCACGCTCGACGGACGCCAGTCGGCCACCGCCGCGGTGGCCACGAAGATATCGTGCGCCGGCGCGAGCGGCAGCGTGACGTCGTGCATCTGCTGTGCGCTGGTGACGTCGATGCGGTGCACGTGGCGCGGCGTCGGCAGGTGCACCGGGCCGGCGACCAGCGTCACCTCGGCGCCGGCCTCCTGCGCCGCGCGCGCGATCGCGAACCCCATCTTGCCGCTCGAGTGGTTCGTGATGCCGCGCACCGGGTCGATGGCCTCGAACGTCGGCCCCGCCGTCACCAGCACGCGGCGACCCGCCAGGCGCTTGGGCTGGAAGAATGCCACCAGCTCGTCGCGCAGGTCTTCCGGCTCGAGCATGCGGCCGTCGCCGAACTCGCCGCAGGCCTGGTCGCCATGGTCGGGCCCGAGCACGATGGCGCCGTCGGCCGCGAGCTGGGCGACGTTGCGCTGCGTGGCAGGGTGCGACCACATCTCGCGGTTCATCGCCGGCGCCACCAGCAGCGGCACCGGCCGGCCCGAGGCCGACTGCGGCCGCGCCAGGCACAGCAGGCTCAGCAGGTCGTCCGCCCGCCCCTGCACCAGCCGCGCGATGAAGTCCGCAGTCGCCGGCGCGACGATGATCGCGTCCGCCGCCCGCGACAGGTTGATGTGCGCCATGTTGTTCGGCGCGCGGGCGTCCCACGGGTCGGTGTACACCGGATGGTTGGTCAGCGCCTGCAGCGTCACCGGCCCGATGAACCGGCAGGCGCTGGCGGTCATCACCGCCTGCACGCTGGCGCCGGCACGCACCAGCTCGCGTGCCAGCTCGGCCGCCTTGTAGCAGGCGACGCCGCCGGTGAGGCCGAGCACGATGTGCCTGCCGTGGAGTTCGAGTGCGGTCGACATGGACGCTCACTCTAGCGCAGCCGCGGGGAGGCGGGTGCGCTGCGGCCGGAGACTGCCGCGTCAGCCAGCGGCGGCCCCGTGGCACTTCTTGAACTTGCGGCCGCTGCCGCAGGGGCAGGGGTCGTTGCGGCCCGGCGCCGCCGCCACCCGCCGTGGCGCCGTGCGGGGTGCGTGATCGATCCACCACAGCCGCAGGTCCTGTGCGGCGAAACACGCGGCATCGACCGCATCCTGCGCGTCGGCCGGCGACGCGGCGTGGGGCGGCCTGTCGTTCGCGGCCAGCGACGCCGCCGCGAGCCGTTCCATCGGCGTCAGCAGCGACCGCCAGTCCTGATCGACCGGTGTCGTTCCGGCAGCCAGCTCCGCCCGCCAGCCGACCGTCGTGTCGTGCACGATCTGCAGGAACCCGGCGGCCCAGGCCGCGCCCAACCCAGGCGCAGCGACTCCTGCGTCTGCGGCGTCTTGGGCGTCCGCATCAGTCGCGACGAGCAGCAGCGGCGCGAGGTGCAGCGCGTCCGGGGTCTCGAACAGCGTGTCGGGGTCGAGCTGCGCCCGCAGCACGCGCCAGCGGGCGGCCAGCGCCGCCTGTGCCTGGCCGATGTCCTGCGGGTCGGCGAAGGTGCGCGACCAGGTGTCGCCGCAGACGGCCTCGACCCCAGCGTCCGGGGTCGCGGGCACGCGCGGGCCGGCCATCAGCGCCGTCAACACCCCGTCCAGCCACTCGGCGGACAGCTGCGCGTCGAAGCCGGCCAAGCGGTCACCGACCTGCTGCAGCGCGTCGAGCTCGGTTTCGGTGTTGTCGCGTCGCATCAGGGCGTCGCCGCGGGGGCAGCCGCGCCGCGGGGGGTCGCCGGCAGCGACGGCGGCTGCGGGTGCAGGCGCGCCATCGACAGCGCATCGACGTAGCGCCCTCCGCGCAGCGCATAGGCGCGGTGCGTGCCTTCGGTCTCGAAGCCGAAGCGGCGGTACAGCGCGATGGCCGGCGCGTTGTCCGCGAACACGGTCAGCTCGATCCGCAACACCTGGGCCCAGCCGTCGGCGTAGTTGCACAAGGTTTGCATGAGCGCGCGGCCGATGCCCTGGCGCTGGGCAGCAGGCGCCACACACAGCCCGAGCATCGCCGCGTGCCGCCGGCGCAGGTGCGGCGCCGCCGGGTACAGGCCCGCGCTCGCCACCAGCTCGGTGCCGCGTTCGGCCACCAGCGACAGTTCGCAGCGGTCGGGCTCCGGCGCGCGCCCCAGACGCTCGGCCCATAGCGCCAGGCTGGGAAACGGGAGCTGCATCAGGTTGCCGAACACTTCCTCGTCCTCCATCAGGCAGACGAGGCCGGCGGCGTCGGCGGGCGCGCTGCGGCGGATGCGGAAGGAGGTGGAACTCACGGCGAAAGCAATTCCGAAATGGCGCCTGTCACGGCAGTGGCGAGATGGTAGCGACCCCGCGGCCAGGCCCGCACCGGAGTCCCGCCGATGGGCGAATGACCGCGGAGGCGCTGGACGCTACCATCCGTGTGTGGTTTGACGTACGAACGGGACGGAGGCGAGGCGTGACAGCATCGGGACCCCGACCGGCGCGAGACCGGGCCGCGGAAGCAACTCAACGCGGCGCTTCGTGGCAACACACGGCCCTCCGACGCCGTGGCCGGGGCTGGTGCGCGGCCCTCGCTGCCACCTTGTGCATAGGCACGCTGTTGCCCACCAGCGTCGCACAGGCGGCCTCCGCCGACCCGCACGTCACGCTGCTGGAGGGCAACGCCACGCTGCTCGACGGCATCAAACGCAGCCAGATCGTGCCCGGCCTGCCGATGGCCGACGG
>JBDTUO010000040.1:0-13188 GCA_040007675.1 Rubrivivax sp. | reverse complement strand
TGGCGCTGTCGCTGTTCGTCGCCGTCGTGGTCACGCTCGGCCGCATGTACCGCGACAGCGAGATGGTGATCTGGTTCGCCAGCGGCGTCGGCCTGTCGCGTTTCGTGCGACCCGTGCTGCGGACCAGCTGGCCGGTGCTCGCCGTCGTCGCGGCGCTGACGCTGGTCGTCTGGCCCTGGGGCAACCGCAACGGTACCGAGCTGCGAGACCGCTACACGAAGCGCTCGGACCTGTCGCGCGTCACGCCGGGCGTTTTCCAGGCCTCGGCCGACGGCCAGCGCGTGTTCTTCATCGAGCGTGACCACGACGACCCGACCAAGGCCCGAAACGTCTTCATCCTGTCGCAGCGGGACGCGGTCGAATCGGTGACGACCGCGCAGCGCGGGCAGATCGTCGACGACGGCGACGCGCGCGTGCTGGTACTCGAGAGCGGGCAGCGCAACGATGTCGACCGCGCGCGCGACGAAACCACGCTGGCGCGCTTCGAGGATTACCGGGTCCGCGTCGACGAAGGCGCCGCGCGCGCCGCCGCCGCGCCGCCGCCGCGTGCGATCGACACCTTGGATTTGTTGCGCGAGCCGTCGCTGAAGTACCAGGGCGAACTCGTCTGGCGGGTCGGCCTCGCGCTCGGGGCGGCCAACCTGGTACTGCTCGGCATCGGGCTGGCTGCGACGCAGCCGCGCCGCGCGAGCAACTGGAACCTGCTGTTCGCGCTGCTCGCCTTCGTCGTCTACTACAACCTCATCAACCTGACGCAGGCCTGGGTCGCCGGCGGCCGGCTCGGGCTGGGAACCGCGCTGCTCGTGCTGCACGGCGGGGTGTTGGGGCTCGCGCTGGCACTGATCGTCTGGCGCGACCATGCAAGCGTATGGAGCCTTCGCCGGCGCCGCGCCCGCCGCGTCGTGGATGCCGGAGCAGCCGCGTGAGGACGGTGCGTCGCCTGCTGTACCGCGACATCGTGTCGTCGGTGGCCTTCGTGGCGGTGGCCTTCCTGTCGCTGTTCTACTTCATCGACGTCGTCGACGAACTCGACAGCATCGGCACGCGCGGCCGCACCGTGCTGACCGCAGTGACAGCCGCGCTGTACGAGATGCCGAGCCACCTCTACGAGCTGATGCCGATCGCGGTCCTGATCGGCACCATCTATTCGCTCGCGCGCATGGCACAGAGCTCGGAGTTCACGATCCTGCGCACCGGGGGTCTCGGTCCGCGCCGCGCGCTGCTGCTGCTGGCCGGGCTCGGCGTCGGTTTCGGGCTGCTGACGCTGCTGATCGGCGACGTCATCGCGCCGGCCAGCGAGCGCCAGGCCGTGTTGCAGAAGGCACGCTTGAATGGCGGGGTGCGTCTGGCCGGCGCCGGCGCATGGCTGAAGGAGCGGCAGCCGGGCCCCGACGGCGAGCACAGCATCTCGGTCAACGTCGGGGGCCTGTCGGCCGACGGCACGCTGCAGGATGTCCGGGTGTTCGACTTCGACGCCGGCGGGCGTCTGGTGCTGCGGCTGCAGGCGCCGCGCGGGCGTGTCGATGCCGACGGTCACTGGACGCTGGAAGACGCGACCGAGCTGCGCTGGCCGGCAGCCGCCGCCAGCCCGGCGCGCGCCGGATCGGCCGCGGCGGGCCTGCCCGCCAGCGGCGCGGCGGCGGCGTCCGCGTCCGCGTCCGCGTCCGCAGCCAGCGCATCGCCCTTCGACCGCCTGCAGGTCCTGGAGCGCAAGCACGCGACGCTCGACTGGCCGACCAGTCTCGACGCCCGTGTCGTGTCGGCCGCACTGCTGCCGGCCGAGACGATGACGACGCTGGCGCTGTGGCGCTACAGCAGCCACCTCAACAGCCAGGAGCAGACTGCACAGCGGCCCCAGTTGCTGTTCTGGCGCCGCGCGTTCTACCCCTTCGCCTGCCTCGTGATGGTCGCGCTGGCGCTGCCCTTCGCCTACCTGCACGCACGCGCCGGCGGCGTGAGCCTGAAGGTGTTCGGCGGCATCATGCTCGGCATCAGCTTCGTGCTGCTGAACAACATCGCCGGGCACATCGGCGTGCTCGGCGAATTGACGCCGTGGATGGTGTCGGCCGCGCCCAGCCTGCTGTATCTGCTGCTGTCGCTGGGCGCCTTTGCCTGGCTGGTGCGCTACCGATGACGACCAAGCCGGGGCTGATCCTGTTCGCGCACGGAGCGCGGGACGTGGCGTGGGCGCAGCCGTTCGAGGCGGTGGCCGCGGCGGTGCGTGCGGCGCGGCCGTCGCTGCCGGTACGACTCGCCTTTCTCGAACTGATGACGCCGGACCTCCGTGGCGCGGCCGCGGCGCTCGTGGCCGAGGGCTGCGACACGGTCACGGTGCTGCCACTGTTCCTCGGCGCCGGCGGCCACGTGCGGCGCGACCTGCCAGCGCTGCTCGAGCAGGTGCAGTCCGAGCAGCCGACGCTGCGCCTGTCGGTCCGCCCCGCCATCGGCGAGCTGCCCGAGGTCGTGCAGGCGATGGCGCGCGCGGCGCTGGCCACGATCGATCCGCCATGAACCTGCAGCAGTTCCGCTTCGTGCGCGAGGCCGTGCGCCAGGGCCTGAACCTGACCGAGACCGCCAAGGCGCTGCACACCTCGCAGCCGGGCGTCAGCAAGGCGATCCTCGAGCTGGAGGAGGAACTCGGCGTCGACATCTTCGTGCGCCACGGCAAGCGCCTGCGCCGCGTCACCGAGCCGGGGCAGCAGATCGTCGCCGCGGTCGAGCGCATCCTGCAGGAGCTCGACAACCTGCGCCGCATCGGCGAGGAGTATTCGCGCCAGGAAAGTGGCACGCTGTCGATCGCGACCACGCACACGCAGGCACGCTACATGCTCCCGGGGCCGGTGGCGTTGCTGCGCCGCCGCTTCCCGCAGGTGCGCGTCGTGTTGCACCAGGGCAACCCGGAGCAGGTCTCGCGCATGCTGGTCGACGGCGCGGCGGACATCGGCCTGGCGACCGAGTCGCTCGAAGGTTTCGACGAGCTGATCACGCTGCCGTGCTACGACTGGCAGCACGTCGTGGTCGTGCCACTGGAGCACCCGCTCGCGACGGCCGAGAACCTGACGCTCGAACAACTCGCCACCGAGCCGCTGGTGTCGTACCACCCGACCTTCACCGGCCGGCGCCGCATCGACCAGGCCTTCGCGCAACGCCGACTGCAGCCCGACTTCGTGCTCGAGGCGATCGACTCCGACGTCATCAAGACCTACGTGCGGCTCGGCATGGGGGTGGGCATCGTCGCCGAGATGGCGATGCGCGTCGACAGCGGCGACGTCGCCGATGCCGGCCTCGTCGCGCGCCCGGCCGGTCACTTGTTCGGCCGCAACGTCTCGCGCGTCGCGTTCCGGCGCGGCGCCTACCTGCGCCACTTCGTCTACACCTTCGCCGAGTTGCTGTCCGACCGCCTCACCCGCGCGCTGATCGAACGTGCGCTGGCCGGCGGCGGTGAGGACGACTACGGCGGCCTGTGAACCCGGCTCTCCTCGATAGTCTGACCATGAATCACCGCGCCCTGCACACCCCGCCGCTGACCAGCCGCCTGCCCCAGGTCGGCACGACCATCTTCACCGTGATGTCTGCACTGGCCACGCGCACCGGCGCGGTCAACCTTGGCCAGGGGTTCCCGGACTTCCACTGCGACCCGCGCCTGCCGGCGCTGGTGACGGAGGCCATGGCCGAGGGACTGAACCAGTACCCGCCGATGGCCGGCGTGCCGGCGTTGCGCGAGGCGGTCGCGATCAAGGTCGATACGCTCTACGGCCACGCCTACGATCCGGAGACCGAGGTCACCATCACCGCCGGCGCGACGCAGGCGATATTGACCGCGGTGCTGTGCGCGGTGCACCCCGGCGACGAGGTGATCGTGCTCGAGCCGTGTTACGACAGCTACGTGCCGAACATCGAGCTCGCCGGCGGCCGCGTCGTGCGGGTGCCGCTGACGCCGCGCACGTTCCGGCCCGACTTCGACGCCATCGCGGCGGCCCTGTCGCCGCGCACCCGCGCGATCCTGGTCAACACCCCGCACAACCCCACCGGCACCGTGTGGACCCGTGCCGAGTGGGAGCGCCTCGCGGCACTGCTGGCGCCGAC
Source organism: Rubrivivax sp. (assembly GCA_040007675.1). Lineage (GTDB taxonomy): Bacteria > Pseudomonadota > Gammaproteobacteria > Burkholderiales > Burkholderiaceae_C > Rubrivivax. The sequence goes on along the minus strand of JBDTUO010000040.1, from coordinate 9,102 downwards.
CGACGTGCTGCTGATCGCCGACGAGGTCTACGAGCACATGGTCTACGACGGCGCGCCGCATGTCAGCGCGTCGTCGATCCCGTCGCTGGCGGCGCGCGCCTTCGTCGTCTCGAGCTTCGGCAAGACCTTTCACGTCACCGGCTGGAAGGTCGGCACCGTGATGGCGCCGGCGCCGCTGACGGCCGAATTCCGCAAGGTGCACCAGTTCAACGTGTTCACCGTCAACACGCCGATGCAGCACGCGCTCGCGCGCTACCTCGCGGACCCGGCCCCCTACCGGGACCTGCCCGCGTTCTACCAGCGCAAGCGCGACCTGTTCCGCGCTGGCCTGGCCGCCGGCCGGTTGACGCTGCTGCCGTGCGAAGGCACGTACTTCCAGACCGTCGACTACCGCGCCGTCAGCGCGCTCGGCGAGGCCGACTTCTGCGCCTGGCTGACGCGCGAGGTCGGTGTGGCAGCGATCCCGATCTCCGCGTTCTACGACGACGCGCGTGAACAGGGCCTGGCACGGCTGTGCTTCGCGAAGGCAGACGCGACGCTGGAACGCGCGCTGGAACGGCTGGCGCGCCTGTAGCCGGCGCGTGGCTGGCGGCACGCGCGGCGCACGGCGTCGTGTGCCGCGTCAGAGATCGCCGAAGCGACTGCTGCCGGGGTGGACGGCGCGACCCTGGCGCGACGGGTCGAGCGCGCCGGCAGCGGTGGTGCGCGGCTCGTCGTCGTCGTCGGCCGATCCGCCGCGGCCTTGCGGCACCGGGGCATCGAGTCCCAGCGCGGCAGACACGCCCGGGCCCAGCGGCAACAACACATCGACCAGCGGGGCCGGTGCGCCGCCACCTTCCGGGTCGAGCCGGTCGCGCGCCAGCGCATAGAGAAACAGCAGCTCGCGGTAGGCGGGCAGGTCGAACAGCTCGCCGCCGTCGCGCCGGAACAGCAGCGCCTCGAGCTCTGCCATGGCGTCGATCGGCCGCGGCCAGACGTGCTGCAGCCAGCCGAGCACGCGCGGGTAGTCGGCGAGGTCGCGCCCCTCGTGGGCACTCGCGGCCCACGCCGGCGCGTGGGCGTTGAAGCGACGGTTGAATCGCTCGCGGGTGCGGTCGTGGGCTTCCTGGTCGCCTTGCCGTCGGTAGATCTCCAGCAGCTTCAGGTAGGGCAGCGGGCTTGCCCCGCCGGTGTCGCGCAGGTGGGCCACCAGCAGTTCGATCGCCGCGTCGTCCTGCCCGAGCACGACGAAGAACTCCGCCTGCTGCTCGAGGTCGATCAACTCCTCCGCGCTGACGTCGCGCCCGTCGTGCGCCCCCTGCCGCGGCAGGAAAGGCAGCGTCGCATCGACCGGCGCGTCTGCCGCGGCGGCCTCCGGCGGCAACGCGGCCAGCGACGGCAGCTCCGATGGCCTCGGCTCGTGAGGCGGCGCCAGGCCCGCGCCTACCCGCGCCGCCGCGGCGACCGGCGCCACCGGCGCCGCGGGGGGTGAGTGGGCCCGTACCAGCCCGCGTGCGGCCGCGGCCGGCGACGTGGCCGGGGCGACAGGCGGCGGCACTGGCGCCGCCGCGAGGGACGCGGATGCCCAGGGGCGAGCGGGGGCTGCCGCGGCGGCGGCACCGTTCCACGCCCCGCGCCGCGCGTCTTCAAGCCCCCGCAGGCGCGACCACAACCATGCCGACAGCGCCAGCAACGCCAGTGTCAGCAGCGCCAGCGGCCACAGCCAGCGGCTCCCGTGTTCGGCCGTTTCGGCGCGTTGCTGCCAGCTCATCGCCGCCTCACGCTGTTGCGCGACGTCCCGCTGCAAGGCCGAGACTGTCCCTTGCAGGCCTGCGATGCGGGTGCGCGCCGCGGTCGCCGCCGCGATGGCCACCTGCACCGCCTCGTTCGCCTCGTCGACGACGGCGAGCGTGCGCTCGTCGAGGGTCGGGCCAGCGGGTGCTGCAGGCGCAGGCAGCATCGCATCGAGCCGCAGGCGCGGTCGGGCGGACGGCGGTGGCGGCCTGAGCGCCGCTGCCGTGCCCGCACGCGGCGCGCGGGCTTCTGCCGTGGCACGCCGAGGAGATGTGGGGGCCGCAGCCGCAGCGTCCGCGACGGGGGCGCTCCTGGGGGCCGCGCGCAGCACCGCGCGTGCCTCGGGTGCCACCGCCGTCGCCGAGGCGCCAGCGGCAGGGCGACCGGAAGCGGCGCCTTCGGCACGCACCGTCGACGGTTCGGCGAACAGCACATAACGGCGCGTGACGGCGCCGACGCAACCGGCGCTGAGGTCGAGCGTCAATACGGCGTCGTCGACCCTCGGTATGGTCTGCACGCGCAACTGGGCCGCCCGCGAGGCGGTGGCCGGTTCGATGCGGGTGCGCACGGCGTCGGCCGGCAGCACGCGGTCGCCGATCGTGACCTGGGCGCGCACGCAGCGGGGCTCGAGCGTCTCTCCGGCGTCGAGCCGCAGCGGCAGCGTGACGTCGAGCGGATGCCCCAGCACGGCGCCGCTCGGACCGGCGCCGAAGCCGATCGCCGACGCGCTGCCGGCGGCCGCCATCAGCAGCATCAGCCCGGCCAGTCGCGACGGGAATCGAATCGAAGTTGTCAGCATGCCTCGGATCGTCGGAATCCGACGCGCGGTCACTCTAGCACGACGAGCGGTCCGGGCCGCCCCTCTGCAGGCCCCTCGCCTGCAGGTGCCGGAAGCCCGCGGGCGACAATGCGAACCCGTGCCGAAGCACCGATCGATCTGCGCTGACGACCATGGCCTCGACGATGTTGACCGAGCAGCGCGACGGTGCGCTGATCCTGACCCTGAGCGACCCGCCGACGCGCAACAGCCTGTCGCCCCAGGCCAGCACCGACGGACTCGAGGCGCTGGCGCGTGCACGCGACGACGACGCGGTGCGTTGCGTGCTGCTGCGCGGCGACGGCGATCACTTCTGTGGCGGCGGCAACCTGCCCCGGCTGCTCGGCGTGCGCAGCGGTGCGCCCGCAGCGCAGCACGAGTCGATGGCCGCGCTGCATGGTTTCGTCGCCGCGCTGCACGCCTTGCCGAAACCGGTGATCGCTGCGGTCGAGGGCTTTGCGGCCGGCGCCGGAGCGGCGCTGGTGCTGGCGTGCGACCTCGTGGTCGCGGCCGAGGATGCCCGCTTCGTGTTCTCGTACGGGCGCGTCGGCCTGTCGCCCGACGCCGGCAGCACGTGGCAGCTGGCGCGCCGTGTGCCGCGGGCGATCGCGCTGCAGATGTTGTGGTTGCCCGAGCCTGCGGTCGCAGCGCAGTGGCAGGCGTGGGGCCTCGTCAACGAGGTCGTGCCGCACGGGCAGGCGTTCGAGTGTGCGCTCGCGTGGGCCGACCGGCTCGCACGCATGGCGCCGAATGCGCTCGCGAGTGCCAAGCGGCTGCTCGACGGCGCCGGCGCTGTCGACCTGTCGACCCAGCTGGACGCCGAGCGGCAGCACTTCGTCGCCAACCTTTTCCACCCAAACGGCGGCGAGGGCATAGCCGCGTTCCTCGACAAACGCACGCCGCAGTTCGGCCCCGCAGACGACGACGCGACCCCTCAGTTGTCGTAGCCCGGCGCCCGGCGGTCTAGCCGCCGCAGCAGCGCCGGCCAGACGAGCCCGGCACCCTGCCCGCGCGTGGCCTGCGCGGCCTGGCGGGCCGCGCCGGCGAGGATCTCCGGTGCGATCTCGATCAGCGGGCCGCCACCGGCCTGCGCGCGCACCTGCATCATGCAGCTGGTCTCGAAGAAGTACATGTTGACGAACGCGTCGGCCACGCTGCTGCCCACCGTCAGCAGCCCATGGTTGCGCAGCATCAGGAAGCGCCGGTCCGCGAGGTCGGCCACCAGGCGCGGTTTCTCGTCGTCGTTCAGCGCGACGCCTTCGTAGTCGTGGTAGCCCAGGCTGGACAGCACGAACATCGAGTGCTGCGAGATCGGTCGCAAGCCGCCCGCCTGCGCGGCCACCGCGACGCCATTGACGCTGTGCACGTGCAGCACACACATCGCATCGTGCCGCGCCGCGTGCACCGCGCTGTGGATGACGAAGCCGGCCGGGTTGACCGGGAAAGGCGAGTCGTCGAGAGGCCGGCCCTCGTGGTCGATCTTGACCAGGCTGGACGCCGTGATCTCCTCGAACAGCAGTCCGTAGGGGTTGATCAGGAACGCGCCCGGCTCGCCCGGGACCCGCGCACTGACGTGGGTGTAGACCAGGTCGTCCCAGCCGTACAGCGCGATCAGCCGATACGCGGCGGCGAGCTCGACGCGGGTCCGCCACTCTTCCGTGGTGACGTGGTCACGGCGGCTCGGGATCTCCAGCGAGGCGGTGGGCATAGTGGTGGCTCCATGCGATCGGGTCAGGACGCCGCACAATGACATGGCGGCGCCATCGTCGCTTCAGGGACAACCCATGAGCAGCCTGGCGCTTACAGTGGACGAACGCCACCACATCGACACCGGACCATGGTTTTCGCGTCTGTCGGCCGTCTTGCGCCAGGACATCCTCGACTGCGCCAGCGTGCGGCGACTGGCCAGCGGTGCGCCGCTGGCTGCCCGCGGGCGGCCGGCGGTCGAATGGGTCGGCGTGGCGCAGGGTGCGGTACGCGTGAGTTCGGTATCGCTCGCCGGCAAGCAGATCACGCTGACCTATGTCGAACCCGGCACCTGGTTCGGCGACATCGCGCTGTTCGACGGCCTGCCCCGCACGCACGATGCCGAGGCGCATGGCGACACCACGCTGCTGTACGTGCGCAAGGCGGACTTCAACGCCTTGCTGACGCGCCACGTCGAGTTGTACGACGCGCTGCTGCGGCTGAACTGCCGGCGGCTGCGGCTGATGTTCAACCAGGTCGAGGAGCTCAGCACGCGCCCGCTGCGGGCGCGGCTGGCGCGCCAACTGCTGCTGCTGGCCAAGAGCTACGGCGTGCACCAGGGCGAGGAGATCCGGATCGGTCTGGAGCTCGCGCAGGAGGACCTGGCGCAACTCATCGGCGCGTCGCGCCAGCGCGTGAACCAGGAGCTGAAGGCGCTCGAGCGCGACGGCTGGCTGCGGGTCGAACCGACACGCCTGGTCGTGCTGTCGCGCGACGCGCTGCTGGCGGTCGCGCGCGGCTGAGCCGCCGTGGCATCCCCACCCAGCGTCGCTGAATCGCCGCGCGCCGCAGACAGGAGACGGGTTCATGGAGCAGTACACCGGTACCCAGCCCGTGCGCGCGTCGCACGCCTTCGATGTCCCTGCGTTGGAGGCCTGGCTGACGCCGCGCATCGACGGTTTCCACGGTCCGCTCACCGTCAGCCAGTTCAAGGGTGGCCAGTCCAACCCGACGTATCGGCTCGAGACGCCGGGGGCGCGCTACGTGATGCGCAGCAAGCCGGGGCCGGTGGCCAAGCTGCTGCCGTCGGCACACGCGGTCGAGCGCGAGTTCCGCGTGCTGCGCGCGCTCGCCGGGTCCGGCGTACCGGTGCCGCACATGCACCTGCTGTGCGAAGACGAGTCGATCATCGGGCGCGCCTTCTTCGTGATGGAGCACGTCGACGGCCGCGTGCTGTGGGACCAGGCCTTGCCGGGCCTGTCGACCACCGACCGCGCCGCGGTATACGACGAGATGAACCGCGTGATCGCGGCGCTGCACAGCGTCGACGTGCCGGCCGCCGGGTTGGCCGATTACGGCAAACCGGGCAATTACTTCGACCGCCAGATCGGGCGCTGGAGCAAGCAGTACCTGGCGTCGGTGACGGAGCAGATCGACGAGATGCACCAGCTGATCGACTGGCTGCCGGCGCATGTGCCGCCGAGCGCGCGTGATGCGGCCGAGGTGTCGGTGGTGCACGGCGACTACCGGCTCGACAACCTGATCTTCCACCCGAGCGAGCCGCGTGTGCTCGCGGTGCTCGACTGGGAGCTGTCGACCCTCGGCCATCCGCTGGCGGACTTCAGCTACCACTGCATGGCGTGGCACATCCCGCCCGGCACGTTCCGCGGCATCGGCGGGCTCGACCTGGCGGCCCTCGGCATTCCGTCCGAAGCCGACTACGTGCGACGCTACTGCGAGCGCACCGGCCGCGCCGACCCCGCCGCGGTGATGGCCGACTGGAACTTCTACCTTGCCTACAACCTGTTCCGTCTGGCCGCGATCACGCAGGGCATCGCCAAGCGCGTCGTCGACGGCATCGCCTCCAGCGGCCAGGCACGATCGACCGGCGCCGCGACGCGGGCGCTCGCCGAGATGGCGTGGCGTTTCGCGCGCGCCGCCGGCTGAGCTTCTGATTCCCTGCCCTATCGGAGACCCGTATGGACTTCAGCTATTCCGAACGCACCCAGGCCCTGCGCGAACGGGTCTCGGCCTTCATGGCCGAGCACGTGTTCCCCAACGAGCGCCGGTACTGGGACGAGATCGACGCCCACACGCGCGAGGGCCGGCGCTGGACGCCGCTGCCGCTGATCGAGGAGCTCAAGCCGAAGGCGCGGGCCGCCGGCCTGTGGAACCTGTTCCTGCCCGACAGCACGCTCGGCGCCGGCCTGAGCAACCAGGAGTACGCACCGCAGGCCGAACTGATGGGCGCGGTGCCGTGGGCGAGCGAGGTCTTCAACTGCTCGGCCCCTGACACCGGCAACATGGAGGTGCTGGTGCGCTACGGCACGCCCGAGCACAAGGATCGCTGGCTGCAGCCGCTGCTCGCGGGTGAGATCCGCAGCGCCTTCGCGATGACGGAGCCCGACGTGGCGTCGTCGGACGCGACCAACATCCAGTCGCGCATCGAACGCGACGGCGACAGCTACGTCATCAACGGGCGCAAGTGGTGGACCAGCGGCGCGGGCGACCCCCGCTGCAAGGTCCTGATCTTCATGGGCAAGACAGACCCGGACGCGCCGCGCCATTCGCAGCAGTCGATGATCCTGGTGCCGCTGGACACACCGGGCGTCACGGTGCTGCGGCCGCTGCATGTGTTCGGCTACGACGATGCGCCGCACGGCCACATGGAGGTCGACTTCGTGAACGTGCGGGTGCCGGCGTCGAACCTGCTGCTCGGCGAAGGACGGGGGTTCGAGATCGCGCAGGGTCGGCTGGGGCCGGGCCGCATCCATCACTGCATGCGCCTGATCGGGCTGGCCGAGCGCGCGCTGCAGCTGATGTGCCGGCGCGCGGTGTCCCGCACCGCGTTCGGCAAGACGATCGCGCAGCAGACGGTGACGCAGGAGCGCATCGCCGAGGCGCGCTGCATGATCGAGCAGGCGCGCCTGCTGACGCTGAAGGCGGCGTGGATGATGGACGTGGCCGGCAACAAGAGCGCCAAGGCCGAGATCGCGATGATCAAGGTCGTCGCTCCGAGCATGGCGTGCCAGGTCATCGACTGGGCGATCCAGGTGCACGGGGGCGGCGGCGTCAGCGAGGACTTTCCGCTCGCGAACTACTACGCCCAGGCACGCACGCTGCGGTTCGCCGACGGCCCGGACGAAGTGCACCGCAACGCGATCGCGAAGATCGAACTGGGCCGCCACTGATATCGCGCCCGCGGCGGCGGCGCGGGCGGCAGGGCCGGAGCGCCGGAGGGCCGGGCGCGTCAGCGACCGTCGTTGCCGTCGGTCACCTGGCTGGCCGCCCACAGACTGGACGCCGGACCGCTCAGCTCGGATGGCGGTGCACGGTCGGCCACCCGTCTCGCCTCGCGCTGGGCGACCGTGAACAGGCGCAGCCAGGCGTCGAGAACCGGCGGGTCGGGGTCGGCGAGCCCGGTGCGCAGCGTCAGGCGCCCGCGCGCGAGCATCAGCACCAGCGGCTGCGCTTCGGCGAGCGGCGCCGATTGCAGCGCGGTCGTCAGCGGGCCTGCGAGCCAGTCCAGCAGCCATGGCTTGTGCGCCGTGACGGCCGCAAAACGCTCGCGCAGCGCGCCGAGTTCGGCGCCGGAGAGCTTCGGGTGCATCACCAGCCAGCGCATCTCGGGTGGCGTCTCGGTGTCGATGCGCGTCTGCACACCGTCGACGTACTGATCGAACACCGCACTCTCCATCGTCGACTGCAGCGTGCGGTCGAGCACGAGCGCCTGCACATCCTGGCCGGGCCCGACCTCGGCCCGCAATCTCAGTTCGTTGCCCGCCACGTAGGAGCGCTGCGACGGCCCCCACTCGAGGCGCCAGGGTGCGTTGCCGGTCTGGCCCTCGACAATGAAACCTTCGCCGTCGCGCACCGTGCGCAGCACGTAGCGGCGCGCCTCGGCCCAGACGACTTGTTCGTCCCAGGTCACGCCAGCCGCTGCGCCGGCACGGGCGAAGAGTCGCTTGAAACCTTGGAGCATGGTTTAGAGTGGGCCGGGCATCGCGCGCGGAACCTGATTCGCGCAGAGGAGCACGGATGATCCAAGTGTATTCGTGGGCCACGCCGAACGGCCACAAGGTTCACATCATGCTCGAGGAATGTGCACTCCCTTACCGGGTGGTGCCGGTCGACATCGGTGCCGGTGAGCAGTTCGACCCCACGTTCCTGGCCATCAGCCCGAACAACAAGATCCCGGCGATCGTCGATCCCGACGGCCCGGACGGCGCGCCGATCTCGTTGTTCGAGTCGGGCGCGATCCTGCTCTACCTGGCCGGCAAGACGGGTCTCTTGCTGCCCTCCGACACGCGCGGCAAGTACGAGGCCTTGCAGTGGCTGATGTTCCAGGTCGGCGGGGTAGGACCGCTGCTGGGCCAGGCGCACCATTTCCGGGTCTACGCGCCGCAGAGGATTCCGTATGCGATCGAGCGCTACACCAATGAGGCGCAGCGGCTGTACGGCGTGATGGACCGCCGGCTCGCGCGCTCACGCTACCTGGGCGGCGCGGACTACGGCATCGCCGACATCGCGGTGTTCCCCTGGCTGCGCGCGTGGAAGAACCAGGGCATCGACCTGAAACAGTTCTCGCACCTGAAGGGCTGGTTCGACGAAGTCGCGGCGCGTCCCGCGGTGCAGCGCGGCGTCGAGGTGCTGGCCGACCGGCGCCGGCCGCTCGTCGACGAACGCGCGCGCGAGGTCCTGTTCGGCGACACCCAGTACCGCCGACCGCCCTGATCGGGATCGGGAGACCCGCTTCTAGAATGAAGCCGGGCTGCCCGTAGCTCAACTGGATAGAGCAGCTGCCTTCTAAGCAGCAGGTCGGGGGT
>JBDTUO010000039.1:0-13816 GCA_040007675.1 Rubrivivax sp. | reverse complement strand
GGCGAGAGCATCGGCATGGCGGCCGAGGTGGCGCATGGGACCTGCACCGACCTGCCGCCAGTGAAGAAACGCTGACCGGCCGCGCGAGCCGGCCACCACGGAGGAAGGCCCCGCGGGGCCCTTTGCCACGTCGCACCGGCCGCGTGAGCGGCGGGTCGCCCGCTTCGTCAGGCCTTCTTCGCGTAGGCGCTGCACCAGCCCTTGTTGGCGACCTGCTTGCCGGGAAAGAGGGCACAGCCGGCGGCCGTGTCGCCGAGCTTGCCTTGGTAGAGCGCGCAGTTGCCGCAGATCTGGCCGGCGGCGTATTGCTTGTATTTCGCCTTGTCGGCCTTGGTGGCGTCGGCGACGTAGCCGAGCGCCTTGGCCTGGGGGTCGTTCTCGTCGACCATCGCCGCGTGGGCGACGCGCGACGCCAGCAGCGCAACGCCGGCGGCGGGGACGATCTGGATGAAACGGCGGCGGGAAGTCGTCATGTAGGAATCCTCTGGAGTTGGGTGGGGCAACGAGCGCCACGGCGCTCAACGCTCGAGCGTCGATTCTGGCCGACACGCCGCCGTCGAGCGGGGCGGTCGGCACTCGGGTTCTCGGCCCGTCCGGGCGTCACGAGGCGCGGTCCCGAATGCGGCGGTCAGCGGATGTCGCCGACGTGCAGGTCGAAGTGGCCACGCGCGCGGTCGGCGAAGAAGTGCCGCAAGGTCTCGCGCACGGTCCGGAACGCGAGCTCGTCCCAGGGAATATCGTGCTCGTCGAACAGCTGTGCCTCAATCGTCTCGGGGCCGGGATCGAAGCGGGTGTCGAGCAGGCGGGCACGGTAGTACAGGTGCACCTGCCCGACCGAGACCACGTTCAGAAGGGTGAACAGGCCCAGCATCTCGATGCGTGCGCCGGCCTCCTCGTCGGTCTCGCGGCGGGCGCCTTCTTCGAGCGACTCCCCGAGTTCGAGGAATCCGGCCGGCAGCGTCCACAGCCCGCGCCGCGGCTCGATGTTGCGGCGGCACAGCAGCACCTGACGTTCCCACACCGGCACCGTGCCGACGACGTTGATCGGGTTCTCGTAGTGGATCTCGCCGCAGGCGCCACAGATCGCGCGCTCGCGGTTGTCGTCGGCGGGCACGCGGTAGGCCGCGGGCCCGCCGCACACGCGGCAATGCAGGATGCGGCGCGTGCTGAGCATCGGGCCAGTGTAGCGGCCGCACGGGCGTGGCATCATCGTCGGCCGACTTCCAGCGAGCCCTTCGATGCGCTACGTAATCGATCCCCCGGCCCAGAGCGGGGTGCCTGTCGCCGGCGGCGGCGAGTTCCCGGTTCACCGCATCTACTGCGTCGGCCGCAACTACGCCGAACACGCCCAGGAGATGGGGCACACGGGGCGTGAGCCACCGTTCTTCTTTCTCAAGCCAGCGGACACCGTGCTGCCGGTCGCGGAGGGCCAGACCGGCACGATGGCCTATCCGACGCTGACCGACAACCTGCACCACGAGATCGAGCTCGTCGTCGCGATCGGGCGCGGCGGCAGCGGGATCCGCGCCGCCGATGCTGCGGGGCACATCTTCGGCTACGCCGTCGGCCTGGACATGACGCGGCGCGACCTGCAGAGCGACATGAAGAAGCAGGGCCGGCCGTGGTCGATCGGCAAGGCGTTCGAGCAGTCCGCGCCGATCGCGCCTATCGTGCCGCTGGCACGCTGCGGCGAACTTTCCGCCGGTGCGATCACGCTCGACGTCAACGGCACGCGCAAGCAGAAGGGCGACCTCGCCGATCTGATCTGGAACGTCGCCGAGACCATCGAGCAGCTCAGTCAGGCCTGGTTGCTGCAGCCAGGCGACCTGATATTCACCGGCACGCCGGCCGGCGTCGGCGCGGTGCTGCGCGGCGACCTGATGGAAGGCCGCATCGAAGGCCTCGGCAGCCTGCGCGTGCAGGTCGCCTGACGGGCCGACGCGCGATGGAGCTTTACAACTACTTCCGCTCGTCGGCGTCGTACCGTGTGCGCATCGCGCTCGCGCTGAAGGGTCTGGACTACCACTACCGCTCGGTGCAACTGGCGAAGAACGAGCAGTTCGGCGCTGCGTTCGAGGCGGTCTCGGCATCCCGTCTGGTGCCCTTGCTGGTGGAGGACGACGGCCATGCGCTGACGCAGTCGCTCGCGATCATCGAGTACCTCGACGAGACGAACCCCGAGCCGCCACTGCTGCCGGCCGACGCGCGGGGGCGGGCCCGTGTGCGTGCGCTCGCGCTCGACATCGCGTGCGAGATCCACCCGCTCAACAACCTGCGCGTGTTGCGCTACCTGGTGCGCGAGCTGAAGGTTGCCGAAGACGACAAGAACCGCTGGTACCGCCACTGGGTCGAGTCCGGCCTGGAGGCGGTCGAGCGCCAGCTCGGTGCGTTACCGACGCGCTTCTGCCACGGGGAGACGCCGACGCTGGCCGACATCACGCTGGTGCCGCAGATCTTCAATGCCCGGCGCTTCGATTGCCGCCTCGACCACGTGCCGCAGGTGATGCGCGTGTTCGACGCCTGCATGGCGCTGCCGGCATTCGAACTCACGCGCCCCGAGGCCTGCCCCGACGCGGGCGCGTGACTCCCTGCCCGGTCTTCCGGCAGGCCGTTTACCCGGATCGCGCGACGTGAGTTCGTCGTTGCCTGTGCTGCGGCCTGCCTGGGACGCCCCGGTCGGCGCGCTGATGAGCACGCGCGGCGGCGGGGTCAGCGCGGCCCCGTGGCACGCGCTGAACCTCGGGTTGGCGGTGGGTGATGATCGGGTCGCGGTCGCCGAGAACCGACGCCGACTGGCCGCGGCTGCCGACGGCATCGCTGGTGTCGACGCCATGGTATGGCTGCGCCAGGTGCACGGGGCGCGGGTCGTGCAGGTGGTGGACGCCCTCGATGACGAACCACCGGAGGCCGATGGCGCCTGGACCGATCGAGCCGGCGTCGCGCTGGCGATTCAGGTGGCCGACTGTCTGCCGGTGCTGTTCGCGGCCCCCGGCGGACGGGCCGTGGCCGCGGCGCACGCCGGCTGGCGTGGCCTGGCCGCCGGGGTGCTCGACGCCACCGTCGCGGCGCTGTGCGACGGCGCCGGCTGCCGGCCGCGCGAGCTGCAGGCCTGGCTGGGCCCGTGCATCGGACCGCACCGGTTCGAGGTCGGTGCGGACGTCGTGCAGGCGTTCGGCGGCGGTGCGGGTGACGCCGCAGGTGACGCCGCAGCGGATGTCGCAGATGACGCCGCAGGTGACGCCGCCAGTGACCGGCAGCCGGCGTCGCGCTTTCGCGTCGGACCCCCGCACGCCGCCGATGGCACACCGCGCTGGTTCGCCGACCTGCCGGGCCTGGCGCGGGATCGACTGGCGCGACTCGGCGTCGCGCGCGTCGACGGCGGCCGGTGGTGCACGGTCAGCGACCCCTCACGGTGGTTCTCGTACCGTCGCGACGGCGTCACCGGGAGGCTCGCCGCGCTCGTCTGGCGTCGCCGGTTGGGCGCTTGACGTCGGCCCCAGCGTCTCAGGCGCAGCCGGGGACGCCGGTGCCGCTTCCCGCGCCCGCCGTCCGCGGCGGCGGTGCGGCGTGTTCAGCACGTACAGCAGCAGCGACAGCGGCAACACGCCGTACAGCAGCAAGGTGATGAACGCGCCGAGCAGCGTGCCGCGTGGCGACGCCGCCTCGGCCACGACCATCATGCCGACGACGTAGATCCAGGCAATCGCAATCAGGTACATCGCGAGGTGCGTTGTCGTGCGCTTGTTGGCTGGATCGTAAATTTCATAATTTGAGATGCTATGTCAACGTGTGGTAAGACATTCGGCGTAAAACGACAACGTCGTGCACGGCGCCCTGCAGCGCCGCCTCGAGTGCCGCTTCAACAAGCCCAGGAGACAAAGCGTGACCAGCAAGCGTAAACCGAGTGCCGTCGCCGCGCCTGCGGCCCAGGTCAGCGCGGGCGCACCCTTCGGTGCGGTCGGCCATCTGTGGCAGTCGCTCGCCGGACTGAACCTGCCGGCGCCCCGGCTGGGTGCGCTGCAGGGTGAGTACCTGCAGCAGGCGACGCAGATCTGGAACGACTCGCTGCATCGCCTGCAGCCGCAGGCGGCGCCGCCGGACAGCCCGCTGCCGGACCGCCGTTTTGCCCATCAGGCCTGGCTCGAGAACCCGGCCTCGGCGTACACCGCGCAGATGTACCTGCTCAACGCTCGCACGCTGCTGCAGATGGCCGACGCGGTCGAGGGCGACGAGAAGACGCGGGCGCGCCTGCGCTTCGCGGTCCAGCAGTGGTGCGACGCGAGCAGCCCGAGCAACTTCCTCGCGTTCAACCCCGAGGCGCTGAAGAAGGCGATCGACACCCAGGGCGAGAGCCTGGCCACCGGCATGCAGCACCTGCTGGCCGACCTGAACAAAGGCCATGTGTCGCAGACCGACGAGAGCGTGTTCGAGGTCGGCCGCAACGTCGCGACTTCGGCCGGTCAGGTCGTGTTCGAGAACGAGTTGTTCCAGCTCATCGAATACGCCCCGCTGACCCCGAAGGTGCACGAGCGGCCGATGCTGTTCGTGCCGCCGTGCATCAACAAGTACTACATCCTCGACCTGCAGCCCGACAACTCGGTCATCCGCTACACGGTCGAGCAGGGCCATCGCACTTTTGTCGTCAGCTGGCGCAACCCGGACGAGTCGCTGCGCGAGCGCACCTGGGACGACTACATCGAGCACGGGCCGATCGAGGCGATCCGGGTGGTGCAGGAGATCACCCGCGCGAAGACGATCAATACGCTCGGCTTCTGCGTCGGCGGCACGATCCTGTCGACCGCGCTGGCGGTGCTGGCTGCCCGCGGCGAGCAGCCCGCGCACTCCGTCACCTTGCTCACGACGCTGCTCGATTTCGAACACACCGGCGTGCTCGACATCTTCGTCGACGAGGGTTCGGTGGCGCTGCGCGAGATGACGATAGGCGCGCAGGCGCCCGGCGGCCCGGGGCTGTTGAAGGGGCAGGAACTCGCCACGACGTTCAGTTTCCTGCGGCCGAACGACCTCGTGTGGAACTACGTCGTCGGCAACTACCTGAAGGGCGAGTCGCCGCCGCCGTTCGACCTGCTGTACTGGAACGGCGATTCGACCAATCTGCCCGGGCCGATGTACTGCTGGTACCTGCGCCACATGTACCTGCAGAACGAACTGCGCGAGCCCGGCGCGCTCACGGTGTGCGGCGAGCGCATCGACCTCGGGTCGATCAAGGCGCCGGTCTTCATCTACGCCTCGCGTGAGGACCACATCGTGCCCTGGGACGCGGCCTACGCATCGACCCGCCTGCTCGAGGGCAAGACGCGTTTCGTGCTCGGCGCCAGCGGCCACATCGCCGGCGTCATCAACCCGCCGGCCAAGCGCAAGCGCAGCCACTGGACCAACAACGCGCTGCCGGCCACCGCCGAGGCCTGGCTCGCCGGCGCGACGGAACACGCCGGCAGCTGGTGGCCCGAATGGTCTGGCTGGCTCGAGCCGCTGGGCGGCAAGAAGGTGGTGGCGCCGAAGTCGCCCGGCAGCCGCCAGCACCCGCCGATCGAGCCGGCGCCGGGACGTTACGTGCGCGTCAAGGGCTGAACATGCGCGGCGTCGCGCGCGGCACGCGGAAGTGGGGATAGGCCCTGCTTGCGCCGGCGCGCCGACCGGCGCAGGATGAATCCATTACCCCCGAAGGCAGGAGTTTCGTTTTCATGACCGACATCGTCATCGTCGCCGCCACTCGCACGGCGGTCGGCAAATTCGGCGGCGCGCTCGCCAAGATCGCCGCCGTCGACCTCGGCGCCGCAGTGCTCAGGGAACTGCTCGTGCGGGCCAGGATCGAGGGCGGGCAGGTCGGCGAGGTGATCCTGGGCCAGGTGCTGCAGGCCGGCGCTGGCCAGAACCCGGCGCGCCAGGCGGTCATCAAGGGCGGGTTGCCCAAGGAGGTGCCCGCGATGACGATCAACAAGGTCTGCGGCAGCGGCCTGAAGGCCGTGATGCTGGCGGCACAGGCGATCCGTGACGGCGACAGCGAGATCGTGCTCGCCGGCGGACAGGAGAGCATGAGCACCAGCCCGCACGTGCTGCCCGGCAGCCGCGACGGCCAGCGCATGGGGGACTGGAAGCTGGTCGACACGATGATCGTCGACGGGCTGTGGGACGTCTACAACCAGTACCACATGGGCGTGACGGCCGAGAACGTCGCGAAGGAGTACGGCATCACGCGCCAGCAGCAGGACGCGCTCGCGCTCGCCAGCCAGCAGAAGGCGGCAGCGGCGCAGGACGCGGGGCGCTTCAAGGACGAGATCGTGCCGTTCTCGATCCCGCAGAGGAAGGGCGACCCGGTGGTGTTCGCAGCCGACGAATTCATCAACCGCAAGACCAGCGCCGAGGCGCTGTCCGGGCTGCGTCCGGCGTTCGACAAGACCGGCAGCGTCACGGCCGGCAATGCCTCGGGGTTGAACGACGGTGCGGCCGGCGTCGTGGTGATGAGTGCGAAGAAGGCTGACCAGCTCGGCCTGACACCGCTCGCGCGCATCGCCAGCTACGCGTCGGCTGGCCTGGACCCGGCGACGATGGGCATGGGCCCGGTGCCGGCGGCACGCAAGGCGCTGCAGCGCGCGGGTTGGAAGCCTGCCGACCTGGACCTGCTGGAGATCAACGAGGCCTTCGCGGCCCAGGCCTGTGCGGTGCACCAGCAGATGGGCTGGGACACGGACAAGGTCAACGTCAACGGCGGCGCGATCGCGATCGGCCACCCGATCGGCGCGTCCGGCTGCCGCATCCTGGTCACGCTGCTGCACGAGATGCAGCGCCGCAACAGCAAGCGCGGCATCGCCAGCCTGTGCATCGGCGGCGGCATGGGCGTCGCGCTGACCGTCGAACGCTGAGAATTGGTTTCCACGCAGCCGACGGCCCGAGTACGGCGTCGGTGTTGCACACCCCACACCCACCACGGAGAGCAGGAACATGAGTCAGAAAGTCGCGTACGTCACCGGCGGCATGGGCGGCATCGGCACCGCGATCTGCCAGCGCCTGTCCAAGGAAGGCTTCAAGGTCATCGCCGGCTGTGGCCCGACCCGTGACTTCGACAAGTGGCTCGGAGAGCAGAAGGCGCTCGGCTACGCGTTCCACGCCTCGGTCGGCAACGTCGCCGACTGGGAGTCGACCGTGCAGGCCTTCTCGAAGGCGCGCGAAGAGCACGGCGCGATCGACGTGCTGGTCAACAACGCCGGCATCACGCGCGACCGCATGTTCCTGAAGATGACGCCCGACGACTGGAAGGCCGTCATCGACACCAACCTCAACAGCATGTTCAACGTCACCAAGCAGGTGGTGCCGGGCATGGTGGAAAAGGGCTGGGGCCGGATCGTGCAGATCAGTTCGGTCAACGGGGAGAAGGGCCAGGCCGGACAGACCAACTACTCGGCCGCCAAGGCCGGCATGCACGGCTTCACGATGGCGCTGGCGCAGGAGGTCGCGTCCAAGGGCGTGACCGTCAACACCGTCAGCCCGGGCTACATCGGTACCGACATGGTCCGCGCGATCAAGCCCGAAGTGCTCGAGAAGATCGTCGCGACGATCCCGGTCAAGCGTCTGGGCACGCCGGAGGAGATCGGCTCGATCGTCGCGTGGCTGGCGAGCGAGGACTCGGGTTTCTCGACCGGTGCCGACTTCAGCTGCAACGGCGGCATGCACATGGGCTGAAGGCGGCCGCGCCGGCAGGTGAGGGCGGCGGAGCCGCCGTCCTCCCTGGACACCCGTTCAGAACTTCTTGCGCGCGAGCGTCGGGTGCGCATCGCGCACCAGCATCAGCGCTGCCGAGCCGTAGAACGCGTGGTACTCGGCGACCATCTCGCCGCGCTGGATCACCGGGTCGGTGGCGACGAGACGCTGTGCCTCGTCGATGCCGGCCACCGCGAAGACGTACAGGCCGCGCCAGCCGTCGACGCCGTCGAGCGGGCCGGCGAGGGCGAGCGTGCCTTCGGCGGACAGGCGGGTCATGTTCGAGAAGTGCCCCTTGAACATGGCGTCGCGCTCGGGGCCGGCGGGCACAGGTGTCGGGCCGGACTTGAGGATCACCAGCACGTAGCGCCGCATGCCGATGTCGTCGGCGCCGAGGGATTGCGCGAGCGCGGCGTCGAACGGCGCGGCATCGGCGCCGGACGCGACCGCAGCCGGCGTGGTTGCCGACTGGGCCCAGGCGGCTGCGGGCCAGACCAGCCCCGCACAGCAACTTAGCAGCAGCGCAGCAATCGTCTTCATGCGATGTCTCCGGGGCAAGAGGTGCATCGATACTACGCAGCTTCGCGCCGCTCCGCACCGTCTGCTCGATTCCTCGATGTTTGAGCTTTGCACCCCACGCCTGCGGCTGCGCCATTGGCGCGACGCCGACCGTGCGCCGTTCGCCGCGCTGAACGCCGACCCCGACGTGATGCGCTACTTCCCGGTGCTCGGCACACGCGACGGCAGCGACCGGCTGATCGATGCATGGCAGACGCAACTCCGCGAACGTGGCTGGAGCAACTGGGCCGTGGAGCGGCTCGACACGACCGAGTTCATCGGCTTCGTCGGCCTGACCGTGCCCGGCAGGGTGCTGCCGTTCACGCCCTGCGTGGAGGTCGGCTGGCGGCTCGGCAGGTCGCACTGGCACCAGGGCTTCGCGACCGAGGCGGCGCAGGCCGCGCTGGACTTCGGGTGGCGGACCGCGCGTCTCGACGAGATCGTCTCCTTCACGGCGCTCGGCAACGCAGCGTCGATTGCGGTGATGCGGCGCCTGGGCATGCAGCGCGACGAGGGCGGCGACTTCGACCACCCGGCTGTGCCGCAAGGCAGCCCGTTACAGCGCCACTGCCTGTACCGGATCGCCGCGCCCCCCGAGTCGGTGCCGTGAATCGCGTGCTCACTCCGCACCGGCGATGAAGTACTTGATCACGCCCTTGGCAGCGTAGCCGACGAGCCCGAAGCCGAGCGCGAGGAACAGCACGAAGGTGCCGAAGCGGCCGGCCCTGGACTCCCGCGCCAGCTGCCAGATGACGAACACCATGTACAGCATGAACGCGCCGACGCCGAAGCTCAACCCGAACCCGGCGATCTGCTCCTCGGTGTAGCCGAACATCGCGGCGCCTGCGACTCAGGAGGCGGATGCCGGTGGCGCCGGGTCGGCCGCCGGCGCGGCGAGGTCACGGTACGCGTGCCAGCTCGCGTGCGCGAGCCACGGCAGGATGACGACCAGCCCGGTCAGCGCCGTCGCCATGCCGATAGCCGTGAGCACCAGAATCAGCACCGCCCACAGCGCCAGCGCGACCGGTGACTCGAGCACCGCCCGCCAGCTCGCGAGCACGGCGTCGCGGATCGTCACGTCGCGGTCGAGCAGCAGCGGGATCGCGAGCACGCTGGACGCGAACACCGGCGCGGCGAGCACGCCGCCGAGCAGCAACCAGGCCTCGAACAGCCACGACGATGGTGCCAGCAGCACGTGGCGCACGAAGTCCATCGGCCCGCGCACCGGTGCGGGGGCGAAGCTGGTGATCAGTGCGGCCGAGGTCAGCACCCAGCCGGTGCCGGCCAGTGCGAGCAGCAGGCCGAAACCCACCAACCGGGCGCGGCGCGGATTCCAGGCCCTCAGCGCGATGCCGAGACTCGCCGGCCGCCCCCGCTCACGAGCCCTGCTGACGGCATATAAGCCGGTGGCCAGCAATGGCGCCATGACCAGGAACCCGCTGAATGTGCCGGCGATGAGCCAGAAGCGATCGTGCGCCCACCACAGCAACACGCCTCCGAACAGCGCGGCGAGCGCCCCGTGCAGCAGGCCGGGCAGCGGCGCATGGATCAGGTCGAGCAAGCCCGCCTTCAGCCAGTGCCAGGGGCGGTCGAGGCCGACCGCGCGCACCTGCACCGGTGTGGCGGGAGGGCGGAACGGCGCGGCGCTCACGGGGGAGAACCCTCCTCCACGGCGGCGACGAGTGCCGCGGCCGCCGCGTCGAGCGTGATGGGGTCTCCATCGGCGAGCGGGATTTCCGGCGCCGCGGCCAGGTCGGCATAGTGGCGCCCCATCGAGCGCTCGTACAGCGGGTCGTAGTGCTCCACCATCAGCCGCTGATACAGCGTCGGCCAGGCGCCGGCGCGTGCCAGCGCCTGCCAGCCCTGCACCCGCTCACGCCCCTGCAACTCGACCAGCGTCGCGAGCTGGTGGCACAGGTTCTCTGCATCGTCGATGAAGTGCGCGTAGTCCTCCAGCAGCAGCGCGACGCGCGCCGGCAGCGCCATCTCGACGCGCCGGATCTCGCCCTGCGTGCGCAGGGCGTGCAGCAGCGCAATCGGCACCCGCAGCCGCCCGATGCGCGCACTCTCGCTCTCGACGAACACCGGCCGCGACGGGTCGAAGCCATGCAGCGCCTGCCACACACCGGTGTCGAAGGCCTTCTGCGATGGTTGCGGCCGGCCGGGCAGCGCGCCGAGCACCGAGCCCCGGTGCTGGGCGATCCCTTCCAGGTCGAGCACCTGGGCGCCGCGCGCCGCCAGGCGCTGCAGCAAGCGCGTCTTGCCGCTGCCGGTGCGCCCGGCGAGCACGATGAAACGGTGGCGTGCCGGCAGCGCATCGAGCTCGCTGCGCACGACGGCGCGGAAGGCCTTGTAGCCGCCGTCGAGTTGCAGCGTGCGGTAGCCGATCTGCGACAGGAACCACGCCAGGCTGCCCGAACGCTGCCCACCGCGCCAGCAGTACACGAGCGGCCGCCAGTGGCGCGGCCGATCGGCCAGCGGGCCCTCCAGGTGAGCCGCGATGCGGCGTGCGGCGAGCACCGCACCGACCTGGCGTGCGCGCAGCGCCGATTCCTGCGTGTACAGCGTGCCGACGAGGCGCCGCTCGTCGTCGTCGAGCACCGGCAGGTTGATCGCGCCCGGCAGCCGGTCCTCGGCGAACTCGGCCGGCGAGCGGGCGTCGATCACCGCATCGAAACGGCCCGCGTCGGCCGCGACCTCGGCCGCCGTGATCCGCGCCAGGCTCACGTCAGTGGCCCGACGGCGTCGAGCAGCTCGCCTTCGATGCGCAGCTGCGCCTTGGCGTGCTGCAGCACCGGGCCATCGACGAGAAAGGTGTCCTCGACGCGTTCCCCGAGCGTGCTGACCTTGGCGAGTTGCAGGTTGATGTGGTTGCGCGCCAGCACGCGCGCGATCGCGTACAGCAGTCCGCTGCGGTCGCTGGTGCTGACCGACAGCAGCCAGCGCTGCGCCCGTTCGTCCGGCGCCAGCGATACCCGCGGGGTGACCGGAAACGACCGCACGCGGCGCGACACGCGGCCCCGGCTGGGCTCCGGCAACGCGGCGGTGGACGTCAGCGCCAGCGCGAGTTGCGTCTCGACGAGCGCGATCAGGTCGCGGTAGGCGGTCGGCGAGCCGTCGTCGTGGTGCGTGCTGACGACCTGGAAGGTGTCCAGCGCGTAGGCGGTCGCGGTGGTGTGCACACGGGCGTCGAGGATGCTGAAGCCGGCGCCGTCAAAGTAGCCGCAGATGCGCGCGAACAGGTCGTCGCCGTCGGGCGCGTAGACCAGCACCTGCAGCCCGTCACCGATCGGTGACGGGCGCGCGCGCACGACCGGCTTCGGGTCGGCGACATGGCGCCACAGCGCGCGCGCGTGCCAGGCGATGTCGCTCGCGTCATGGCGGGCGAAATACCGTGTGTCGAGCGTCCTCCACAGCGGCCCTTCGGTGCCCGGCAGCGCGGCCAGCAGCGCCAGGCGCTGGCGTGCGTCCTGCTTGCGGGCCTCGATGTCGGCCTGCAGGTTGGGCCGCGCGCCGCCGAGCGCACGCAGCGTCGCGCGGTACAGGTCCTCGAGCAGCTTGGCCTTCCACGCGTTCCAGACCTTGGGGCTGGTGCCGCGGATGTCGGCCACCGTCAGCAGGTACAGCGCGTTCAGCCGCCGCTCGCTGCCCACGAGCTGCGTGAAGCCGGTGATGACCTCGGGGTCGCTCAGGTCCTCCTTCTGCGCGACGCGGCTCATCGTCAGGTGTTCGCGCACCAGGAACTCGCACAGCGCGCTGTCCTCGGCCGCGATGCCGTGTTCGCGGCAGAAGCGGCGCACGTCGCGCGCGCCGAGTTCGCTGTGGTCGCCGCCGCGACCCTTGGCGACGTCGTGGAACAGCGCGGCGACGAAGAGCAGCGACGGCTGGTCCCAGTCGGCCGCGAGCTGCGAGCAGAACGGGTACTCGTGCGCGTATTCCGGAATGAAGAAGCGCCGCACGTTGCGCAGCACCATCAGGATGTGCACGTCGACCGTGTAGACGTGGAACAGGTCGTGCTGCATGCGCCCGACGATGCGGCGGAACACCCACAGGTAGCGCCCCAGCACGCTGGTCTGGTTCATCAGCCGCAACGCGTGCGTGATGCCCTGCGGCTGGCGCAGGATTTCCATGAAGCGCGCCCGGTTGACGGGGTCGCGCCGGAACGCGGTGTCCATCAGGTTGCGCGCGTTGTACAGCGCGCGCAGCGTGCGCGCCGACAGCCCCTTGATGCCCGGCGTCTGCTGGTACAGCAGGAAGGTCTCGAGGATCGCGTGCGGGTGGTCCGCGTAGAGGTCGTCGCGCGCGACCTCGAGCATGCCGCCGCGGTCGAGGAAGCGCGCGTTGATCGGTCGCATCGGCGCGCGCTCGGACCCGAGGATGCGCTCCTCCACGTTGAGCATCAGAATCTGGTTGAGCTGCGTGACCGCCTTGGCCGCCCAGTAGTAGCGGTGCATCAGCGCCTCGGAGGCACGGTGCCCGTGCGACGCCTTGAGGCCGAAGCTCTGCGCGAGCGCGGTCTGCAGGTCGAACACGAGGCGGTCTTCGCGCCGTCCGGCGACGATGTGCAGCCGGGCCCGGATCAGCCGCAGCAAGCCCTCGTTGCGCTGCAGCTGCTTCACCTCGAACGGGGTGATCAGGCCGCGCGCGGCCAGTTCCTGCCAGGTGCGGCCGAGACCGGCGGCGCGCGTGACCCAGATCACTACCTGCAGGTCGCGCAGGCCGCCCGGGCTTTCCTTGCAGTTCGGCTCCAGCGCGTACGGCGTGTTTTCGTACTTCGCGTGGCGCTGGCGCATCTCGAGCGTCTTTGCGCGCAGGAAGGCCTTGGGGTCGATCGCCGCTTCGCGCGCGGCGCGGAAGGCCTCGAAGCTGCTGCGCGCACCGCACACGCGGCGCGACTCCAGCAGCGAGGTACGCACGGTGACGTCGCGCGCCGCTTCTTCGAGGCACTCCTCGATCGTGCGTACCGACGAGCCGATCTCCAGCCCGATGTCCCAGCCGCTGGCGATGAAATGCTCGACACCCTCGCGCCAGCGGTGGTCGTCGAGCGCGTAGGCCGACGGCAGCAACACCAGCACGTCGACGTCGGAATGGGGGTACAGCTCGCCGCGGCCGTAGCCTCCGACCGCGACCAGCGTCGCGCCGGGCGGCAGGTCGGCCTGCTCCCACAAGGTGGTCAGTGCCGCGTCGACGTGGCGCGCCAATGCGCGCACCAGCCGCTGGGCGGCCGCGATCGTCGGTCGTGCCTGGCGAAAGCGCTCGATCAGCGCTGCCTTGCCGTCTCGCACCTGCGTGCGCAGTTCGGCCACGGGGCCCTCCGCGCGCGGGACGGCCGACACCGGAAAGCTCAGGACGACGCGACCAGCGAGACGGCAGGCGTGGCCGCCGGCGACCCGGGCGCAGCAGCATCGCCGGCGACGAAATCCGGCAGCGGCGGGTAGCCCGCCGAGAGCGTCAGCACTTCGTAGCCGCTGTCGGTGACGAGGATCGTGTGCTCCCATTGCGCCGAGAGCGACCGGTCCTTCGTGACGATGGTCCAGCCGTC